>JAQVYP010000212.1 GCA_029004655.1 Oscillospiraceae bacterium
AGGATTTTGTTTGTGAGACAAGGCGGAGGACGAAGGCGGGCTATCGCCCGCCGAGAACGACAACGCAGTCTCGCAAACAAAAGACCGCGAAGATTGGTTGATTTTTATTTGGAATTAGTATTATGCCATCTGCAAAGGTATAGAAAAGTGAATACGCATTGAAACTTTATACTACTCTACAATGATTTATCAAATTAGTAGGTGTTTACAATGATTGCAATAACAGACAAAGAATTTTCCCGATTGTCGAATTATATAAAATTGAATTACGGAATCTACTTAAAACCTGAAAAAAAGGCGTTAGTGACGGGAAGACTCAACAATGTGCTTGAGCGCGGAGGATTTAACAATTTCAATGATTATTGTGATTATGTTATATCCGACAAGAGTGGTAGAGCAATCGTTATATTAATTGATAAAATCACTACGAACCACACCTTTTTTATGAGGGAATCTGACCATTTCTTTTATTTCAGAGATGTGGTGCTGCCTTATCTTGTAAGTAATTTAAAAAATCATGACCTTCGTATATGGTGCGCAGCTTGTTCTACAGGTGAAGAATCATATACTTTGGCTATGTTAATTGACGAATTCTTTGGAAAAGATAAAGGCAATTGGGATACAAAAGTATTAGCAACCGACATATCAGAGAGAGTTTTAAGGGTTGCTAAAGAAGGCAAATACCGCAAAGAATCAATAACTTTACTGCCCCCTTACTGGAAATTAAACTATTTCAACAAAACTGATTTCCAAAATTGTGTAATATCAGATAAAATAAGAAACGAAGTAATATACAGAAAGTTTAATTTGATGGATCAGACATTTCCATTTAAAAAAAAGCTTCATATAATTTTCTGTAGAAATGTAATGATATATTTTGATAACAAAACGAAAATTGATTTGGTAGAAAAGTTCTATGATAGCATGGAATATGGCGGGTACTTGTTTATCGGGCACTCTGAGTCGCTTATAAGGGAATATACCAGATTTAAATATATCAGGCCCTCTGTTTACAGAAAAGAATGATAAATATGAAAAGCACAAGAGGTATAATTTTATGGCGAGGGAAAAGATTATAAGAGTATTGGTTGTTGATGATTCAATATTAATGAGAAAAATCATCGCTTCCGGGATTGGGACAGATAAAAATATTGAAGTGATAGGGACGGCTGAAGATCCTTACGCCGCAAGGGATAAAATCATTGAGCTTGAACCCGATGTAATTACTCTTGATATAAACATGCCCAAAATGGATGGAATTGAGTTTTTGAAAAAGCTCATTCCCCAGTATCCAGTTCCAGTTGTAGTTGTAAGCTCCCGAAGCACCAAAATTTTTGACGCTTTAAGTGCAGGTGCGGTTGACTTTGTCACAAAGCCGGGGATAAATGATGACTCCAATCTTAATTTGTTTGTTGAGGAATTAATTGCTAAGATCAAAATCGCCTCTGTTTCAAGCGTTTGTAAAAATATGCAGAACCTTGATAATCGTATAATCCATGATAAACACAAGAGAAATTTCAGGGATTCTATAATTGCAATCGGCGCTTCCACAGGCGGCACCGAAGCGACGGCAAGCATTTTAAAAGAATTAAAAAACGATTTACCCGGAATATTGATTGTTCAGCATATGCCTCCTGTTTTCACAAAGATGTATGCAGATAGACTTAATAATAGCTGCTCAATGGATGTAAAAGAGGCGGAAGACGGTGATAACATATATCCCGGAAGAGTTTTGATTGCCGCTGGGGAATACCATTTGAGGCTGATAAGAGAAAAAGGAGCATTTAAGGTCAGCTCTAAAAAGGAACCTCGCGTAAACTCACATTGTCCGTCGGTGGATGTTTTGTTTGATTCGGTTGCTGAAAAATGCCCCAAAAACTCAATGGGTATCATTCTCACCGGCATGGGGAATGACGGGGCAAAAGGACTTCTGCATATGAGAGAAAAGGGCGCATTCACAGTCGGACAGGATGAAAAAACCTCAGTGGTCTACGGTATGCCGATGGTCGCGTATAACACAGGTGCGGTCAGCAAACGGTGTTCTCTTGAGCTGATACCCAAAATGATTTATAGATGGGCAAACAATATAGAATAGGCGGAGGATGTTATGGATACAAAAAGCCTTGAAAATCTAAATAGTCTTCAAATTGATGTGCTACGTGAAATTGGAAATATCGGAGCAGGGAATGCTGCTACTGCTTTGGCAAGCCTATTGTCAGACAGGATATCAATGTCTGTACCTTTATTAAATATTATTGATATTAACGAGGTTGCTACCTCTCTTGGTGGTCCCGAGAACCCTGTTGTTGGAATATTAATGGAAATGTCTGAGGATATCAAAGGATTTATCATGCTTATTTTTGAAAAAAGATTTTTACATGTTATTATTAAATCGCTTTTAAACAAAGACTTAAAAGGTTTAGAAAATTTATCCGAGATGGATATTTCGGTATTCAAAGAAATCGGTAATATATTGGCAGGTTCATATATTAATGCATTGGCACAACTTACCGGACTTAGAATCAAGATTTCGCCACCCGATATTTGTGCAGACATGGCAGGTGCAATTATGAGTGTTCCGGCAGCAATGTTTGGTATGATTGGTGATAAAGCATTAATAATACAAGAAGATTTCATTGGTGGAGAACATATTACGAGCCATTTAGTAATGGTGCCGGATATTGACTCATTAAATTCTATATTAAAGAAATTAGGCGTGGCATAGTGGGCAATATTATTACAGTTGGTATATCCGACATGAAAATTGCTTCCGGCGATGATGTGATGGTAGCTTATGCACTTGGTTCTTGCATTGGAACCTGCATTTACGATAACGTTACAGGTATTATGGGATTATCGCATATTTTATTACCTCAAATCACTTTGTGCCCCAATGATAATAATGTAAAAAAATTTGCGGATACTGCGATAAAAGAGTTAGTTAATTGCATGAAGAAGCAGGGATCAGCTATATGTAGAATGAGCGCAAAAATCGCAGGCGGTGCGCAGATGTTCACGACAAACGGATTGGCAATCGGTGAGAGGAATATAAGGATAGTTGTTAATGAGCTTAATCTATTGGGGATAAAAATAATAGCAGCGGATGTTGGTGGTAATTTTGGGAGAACCATGGAATGTCATGCAAAAGATGGCAAAGTGATTATTAAATCAATTAGCAGAGGGAATTACACTTTATAATTAAAAACATTACTTAATATTTCATATCCCGAAATCATTTATTTTACACAACAGCAATTATAATTCCAAGTTTTGAACTGCCTAATGCGCTCCTTCACTTTATAGAGGGCGCATTTTTGGAAAAGTGACAGGTTGATAC
>JAQVYP010000213.1 GCA_029004655.1 Oscillospiraceae bacterium
ATGGATCTTGAATTAGGGACAGTTAAAAGCCGCTTGAACAGGGCTCGTCAAGAAATTAAAAAATATTTGATAAAATGGAACTGTTTGTGATTATTTACGTCTTACAAGTAGAAGAAAGGGAGATGTTATGTCAAATTTAAAAAAAGATGATATATCCTGCTTGGAAGCGTTTGATATGATAGCTGATTATGTTGATGGCGAATGTGTTGAAAGTGATAGAGAGGCCTTGACAAATCATATAGAGTCTTGCCAAAGATGCAAGAGAGAGCTTGGAGAACAGCAGGAATTGATAAAAATTATCGGCGATTCCGCCATTGATCCGCCAAAAGACCTGAGAAAAGCAGTTATGAGAAAAATCAGGCGTGAAAAGATTTTTTCCGGAAAAATAACAGCGGCATTATGTACGGCAGCTTCGTTTATATTTATTGTCGGGGTGGTATATGTATTTAGTAATTCCTTTGGTATGAATTTGAATAACAAAAACCATTCCAAAGAGGGTTCAGAGCTTGATTATATATATTTCGATGCTTACCGAGAAAACGTAGATTATTACAATTATGATCAGACTATAAGAGGTAGTCAAGATGAAAATGCAAGCATTGACGAGAAAAGTATCAGTGGTACAGGGTTACCACCGGTAATAACGGGAGCATCGCCGGAAACAACGGGTTCATCAGCGGTAACGGGTTCACCACCACCCTTAACAACAGGTTTACCTGCAGCAACAGGGGCACCGGAAACAACAGGGTTATCTCCGGAAACTGATAAAAACTCTGTTACCACCAATGATACTAACACCGGTGTAAATGAGTTAGATAAATCTCCTGAATACCTGTTAAATAAATATTTATTGAAGGAAAAGAATTCAATATATGTGTTGGTTTTCGGGTATCTTAATGATTTTATACACTTTGCAAAGACTGAGGGTGCGGAGATAATCGAAAGGGAAGGGAGTAATGTTGCTAAAATTTCTTATACCGAAGAATTGCTTTCAGCGTTAAAAGAAATGGCGGATGAAAGAAAATGGATATATAGGATATATTATATTAATGAAAATGAAAATATCGAAAATAAATATATAGCGGTAATTGATTTAAATTGATATAAAAAATAAACTGTATCTCATAAAACGTGAGATGCAGTTTTTTATTGAAAAAGAGTAAAAAATGATTTAGCGAATCAGTCAAAAAATATTTGACTGATTCGCTAAAATAGAGTCTGAATATTAATCCGTGTAAATGGCAATAATCTCCACAAAGAAAGATGGAGGTTACAGCGATGAGACAAACGAAAAACAAACTGACAGACAAGGAAATGGAACTTGTAAGGACCCTAATGAGCGACTGTCATAGTACGGCAGATATTCAGACGAAGCTAAAGCGACTTTTTGCCGGGACAATCGAGCAAATGCTTGAGGCCGAAATGGACGAGCACCTTGGATACGAGAAAAACAGCATTCTGGGCAACAATAGCGGCAACAGCCGAAACGGATACAACCATAAAACCATAATCAGTGACTACGGAGAGGCTGAAATAGCTGTCCCCCGGGATCGCAACGGGGAATTTGATCCACAGATTCTAGCGAAAAGACAAATCCGAACCGACGAAATAGAACAAAAGATCATGGCAATGTATGCAAAAGGCATGAGCCAAAGGGATATTGAGGACAATTTGCGGGAAATATACGGCGCGGATATTCCGCAAACCTTGATTTCAAAAATCACAGATAAAATATTACCCGAAATAAACGAATGGCAAAACAGACCGCTTGAATCAATTTATCCGGTCATCTATTTTGACGGAATAATATTCAAAAGCCGCAAAGACAATCAAATTATCAACAAATGCGTCTATTCGGTTTTGGGAATAGACATGAACGGGCAAAAAGATATACTTGGAATATGGCTATCTGAAAATGAGGGCGCAAGCTTTTACGCGTCAATCTGCTCCGACCTCAAAAAACGCGGCGTACAGGACATTTTAATCGCTTGCCACGACAACCTCAAAGGGCTTGGCGAAGCGATAAATGCAGTGTTTGCAAAGACAAAACAACAGCTATGTATTGTGCATCAGATCCGCAATTCAACGAAATTCGTCAATTACAAGGATAGAAAAGCGATTTGTGCTGACCTGAAGAAGATTTACGGTGCTGTAAATCTTGATGATGCGGAGTATGCTAAGGAGGAGTTCAGGGAAAAATGGGATAAGAAATACCCATCCATTCTTCGTTCCTGGGATGCAAATTGGGCTGAGCTTACTACTATGTTCGAGTTTCCAGAGGAAATAAGGCGCTTGATTTATACGACAAACGCAGTGGAAGCCTATCACCGAATGGTACGCAAGTTTACAAAAGCCAAGGCGATATTTCCGACTGACGACTCAATACGCAAGGTTGTGTTTTTATCGATGAAGGAAATAACCAAGAAGTGGACGATGCCGGTACGGGACTGGGGGTTCGTTTACAGCCAAATTATGATATTTTTTGCCGATAGATTTGCGGAATAAATATAATCTTGAGGGCTCTGCCCTCAAACTCCCGGAGTTTATACGCTCGGGCTTACCGGTGAAACTGCTTTTTTCCGAAAGCCAATGAAAAAGCGGTAAGATTCACCCCACCGCTTCACCGTATAAGCCGCAGCATGCGTGAAGTCGCACTCCTGCGTTGCTTCGTTTATGCTGCATTTTCATTATTGGCAAAGTTTACGACGATTATTCCATTTACACTAATGTGTGGTCAGAACCGAGTACACTGTTACAAAATAGCTTGACCAGGACAATTGTACTAAATATTCACTATTATTTCGCCAAGATTATAAGAGCCTTTCCTTAAAACGCGCTACAGCAGCCTAAAGAGCAAGTGATATAATCCCCTAAAGTTTTTCTTGAAATCTTTTTGTTATTTCAAGTATCTATTCTAAGGGGATTATATCATATCTTGGAACGGCTATGTTCTTAAATATGGTAGTATTAGATTTATTGTTATTATGTCTTATTATCTTATAACTTGCCTTATTGCTTTGATAAGCGTATCGTAGCTATCACCAATGGTTTCTGAATGGTTAAACATTAATTTTTGATCTGTCCAAGGCTTATTGCTATCATCTTTTTTGTCCATATATATATCTCCACGGTCTTGTACAAATCTTATTGTTTGATTATTTCTTGATAGTTCTATAACAACATTACCAAAGATATCCGACATTTCAAATTTAGATAATGTATAACCAGTACTTTGAATTGCTAAATCAATTTGATCAAGTAACTGTTTTTTTAGATGTTCTTTTTTTTGTTTATATTAGGAAATCTCATTTAATCATACGCCA
>JAQVYP010000214.1 GCA_029004655.1 Oscillospiraceae bacterium
TCCGATTCCTGCGGCTTTCAGCATATCCAAATCATTAAAACTGTCACCGAAACTAATAGTGTCGGCAATCTCAAGTCCATAATAATCCGCAACACGTTTCATTCGGAATGATTTGCTGCAGCCAAGCGGAATATATTCCGATGCGTGACCATGATCAACCACAAAAAAGTCCTTTTGACCCTCTTTGATAAAACCAATATTGGTTTTGCCCCAAATTGAAAATTTATTAATCCGCTCGCCCGAAAACCTCTCGAAAAAGTCTTCAGGAGAGCTAATACATTTATATTTGCTGAATCTGCTTTCAGTTTTTGGCACCCGACCGAATAATATCATATTATCTCTTCCCTCAAGTGCCCCAATTAAGCCTTTGCTATCTGCAAGCTTCAAATACTTTATAATCTGTTCATTTGTCAAAGTAGCTTCAAACAGTAGCTCATCACCTATGGTTATTCTTGCACCTGCGGCGGCAACAACACCATCAAATTTTATGCCGTCTATTTTAGGCAAAAAAGCATTACATCTGCCTGTGCAGATAAATATATTATATCCGACACTTTTCGCCTCGTTAAGCGCTTTTACTGTCCTAGCGGATGGCAACTGGTCATTATAAGACAAGGTTCCGTCATAATCAAAGAAGAGAAGTTTTCTGGAATTTACAAGCATTTTATTATATCCACCCTATTTAAAATAGCGCACTCCGGCCTCGAATATTTTCTGATTCTTGCTGCCCGGCACATTTTTATAACAACTGCCAGATACACGCTCTGAGTGACCCATTTTTCCAAGGACACGACCATCAGGAGAAGTGATACCCTCAATTGCGCATACCGAGCCGTTAGGATTGTAGGCAATATCACCCACAACATTTCCGTTATAATCCACATACTGTGTTGCAATCTGTCCGTTTTCCGCTAGTGCTTTGATTGTTTCATCATTTGCCACAAATCTGCCTTCACCATGAGAAATCGGGATTGTATGCATATCACCCGCTTCACAAAGTGATAGCCACGGAGATTTGACAGATGTTACGCGAGTATAAACCATTCTGGAAATATGACGACCCAATGTGTTGAATGTCAGTGTTGGATCGGTTTCCAATTGATTCCTGATCTCGCCATATGGAACAAGACCTAATTTAATCAAAGCCTGAAATCCGTTGCAAATTCCAAGAATCAAACCGTCGCGCTGATTAAGGAGTCTGTTAACAGATTCCTTCACAAGCTGTCCTCTGAAGGTTGTGGCAATGAATTTGCCCGAACCGTCCGGTTCGTCACCACCGGAGAAGCCACCCGGGAACATGATTATTTGTGAATTGTCAATTGCTTTAACAATTCTTTCTGCCGTTTCTTCAATATCATTTGCATTAAGGTTCTTTATCACCAATATTTCGGGGATTGCGCCGGCTCTTTCAAACGCACGCGCGGTATCAACTTCGCAGTTTGTGCCCGGGAATACCGGAATAAACACGCGAGGCTTTGCGGTTTTAATAGAAGGTGTCGCAACTGATTTCCGGTTATAAAGCGGTATGTCAATATTCATCTTAACAGCCGAATTATTCTTAATTGGGAATACAGGCTCTAGTTTCTTTTGCCATACATCACAAGCGCTTGAAACAGATATCTCCTGACCGCCGATTCTGAATATTCCGTCTGCATTGGTCGTTCCAAGCACAGTAAATTCTAAATCCTCAAGCACAGATTTGCACTCGATTTGAACCACCAAAGATCCAGCAAGAGGTGCGAACAGCAAGTTTTTATCATCAATAACGAAATCAACACCAACACCATCACCTAATGCCATTTTGGCAATTGCAGCGGCAGCGCCACCCTCTTTAACGACAGATGCTGCCAAAATCTTTCCGTCCACAACGAGCTGTGTTACCTTAGCAAAGAGTTTTTTAGCGGCGTCAAAGTCAGGCATCTGTGTTTTTTCACAAACGGTCAACGGCAACAAAACAAGCTTGCTCTTAACATCCTTTAGGCACGAAGAACCTGTTGTTGAGGCTTTTGTCATAGACAGCGCAAAACTGACCAAAGTTGGTGGAACATCGATGTCGTTAAATGTTCCGGACATTGAATCCTTTCCGCCGATTGCGGGCACTCCCATTTCGAGTTGAGCTGTAAGTGCGCCGAGCAAAGCAGCAGTTGGCTTGCCCCAACGTGAGGGAACATCTTTTAATCTTTCAAAATACTCTTGGAAAGTAAGTCTTGCTTTGGAAGAATCTGCACCGACTGCTGCCAATTTTGCCAAAGATTCCATAACTGCATATACAGCGCCATGAAAAGGACTGAATTCTGAAATTCCGGGGATAAATCCATATGAGAAAGCAGTTGCATCGTCTGTTTCACCGTGTTCCACCGGAATCTTTGCAACCATTGCATCTTCAGGAGTCATCTGATATTTTCCGGCAAAAGGCATAAGGACAGTATTCGCACCAATTGAAGCGTCAAAGCGTTCGCTAAGGCCCTTTTGGCAGCAAACTTGAAGCCTTGAAAGGTTAGTCAAAAATGCCTCTCCGACAGTTCCATCTTTTAAAACATCCGGTACTGCTGTGCGATAGTTGTTTTTAAAGCAAGGGGCAGTTATTTCAACATTTATTTTGCCTGTGACACCGTTTGTATTCAAAAAGTCACGACTGATGTCCACAATGTTGCGGTCACGCCACTTCATTTTTAGACGGTTAGTTTCTGTAACAACCGCAACAGAAGTTGTTTCCAGATTTTCATTTGCTGCAAGTGCGGCAAATTTATCGACATCCTCAGGTGACAAAACAACAGCCATACGCTCTTGAGACTCGGAAATGGCTAGTTCTGTTCCATTAAGTCCGTCATATTTCTTGGGAACTAAATCCAAGTTAATATCAAGCCCGGGTGCCAATTCTCCGATTGCAACACAAACACCGCCAGCTCCAAAGTCGTTGCAACATTTAATCATTTCAGCAGCTTCAGCATTTCTGAACAATCTTTGAATCTTGCGCTCGGTTACGGGATTACCCTTTTGCACTTCTGCTCCGCAGGTTTCAATAGAACTTGAATCGTGAGCTTTTGATGAACCTGTTGCGCCGCCGCAGCCATCACGTCCTGTGCGCCCGCCAAGCAAAACTATTATATCATCCTTTTTAGGAGTGCCACGAAAAACGTTATCTTTGGGGCTAGCACCGACAACTGCGCCGATTTCCATGCGCTTTGCAACATAGCCATCATGATAAAGCTCGGTAACTTGTCCTGTTGCGAGACCAATTTGGTTGCCATATGATGAATATCCCGCGGCAGCACTTTTGGTGATTTTTTTCTGTGGAAGTTTGTTTTCCATTGTGTCTTCAA
>JAQVYP010000215.1 GCA_029004655.1 Oscillospiraceae bacterium
CGACCGGTATGCCGATGGAGCAAAAAATAGTTAGGCTTGACAGACCGTTTGTATATGCTATTATTGACAACGCCACAAATCTGCCTGTTTTTTTAGGAACTGTAATGAGCGTGAATTAATTATTTAAGGTAACCTCTAACAAAAAACAAATTAAAAAAATAAACTTATATAGTATGTTATTATAGGACGATATTATACTAATTCCAAATAAAAATCAACCAATCTTCGCGGTCTTTTGTTTGCGAGACTGCGTTGTCGTTCTCGGCGGGCGATAGCCCGCCTTCGTCCTCCGCCTTGTCTCACAAACAAAATCCTCGCAAATCTTGGTCACTTTTTAATTGGAATTAGTATTATACATCGTGGGCTTAAACTTACTCACATCAATCATTTGCTTATCAATATAATATTTTGACAACTATGCTTTTTGGTTTTTCATCTTTTGACCGAAAACGATTACCGCAATAGCGAGTATCGCAGCCGCATATGCTATTACCCAAATAAGATGCGGAAAAATATCAGAATAATTACCGTTTAGTGCCGCTCTTGTTGATTCAACAGCATGAACAAAGGGCAAAAGATAGGCAATAGTTTTAAATGCACCGCCAATCAGATTAAGATCGAACCATGTGCCGCTAAGCCATGCGCTTAAATTTGTCAGCAGTGCGCCGCAGATGCCGCCAACCTGCTTATCGTTAAATATACTTCCTGCCAGCAGGCCAAGGCCGATGAAAAGCACAGCGGCGGGAATCAGCACAACTAGTGCCAGCAACACATTCAAATTGACCGGCAATCCCAGAAAAAAGGATACAGTGAAACAGATTGCGCTTTGTGCGACAGCCATCGGCAAAAGCGGAAGAGCGTATCCTAAAATAAAATCAGACGCTGTATGGGGCGACGCAAATAAGCGCATTAAAAACGAGGTCGTTCTGTCTTTTGCTATTAATGTGCCTGAAAACAAAGAGATGAACGAAAGACCAAAAACCGCAATTCCCGGTACCAGATTTGAAATTTCAAACAGGTCGACAGGAATATTCGCTTGTATTGCAGAGAGAAGGAAAAGCAAAACTAACGGAAAACCAATTCCAAAAAACAGGGTTAGCGGGTCGCGCAAAATTTCCTTTGTGTTTCGTGAAGCGAATGCTGAAAATTTCATATTTCCACCTCCGACTCGGTTGCAAGCGCTACAAAAGCATCTTCAAATATTTTTGCACCCGTCCTTTCAATCAGCTCTGCCGCCGTTCCAACTGCCTTTAATTCACCGTTTGACATTATTCCAATTCTGTCTGAAAGTGCTTCAGCCTCTTCCATATAGTGAGTGGTGAGGATTATCGTGATTTTCCCCTTGAGCTTTTTAATTTCCGCCCAAAGCTCCCGCCTTGCGAGAACATCTAACCCTAGTGTCGGCTCATCAAGAAACAATATTTTGGGGTTGGAAATCAGCGCCATAGCAATACTCAAACGCCTTTGCATGCCACCCGACAACGTTTTGGATTTGGCTTTCGCAACCTCTGTAAGAGAAAATGCAGTTATCATTTCAGCGGATTTTGTTTGTGCGGTGCTTTTGGTGCTTCCGTACATTTTTGCTATTAATTCTATATTTTCTTTGACGGTCAGATTCGGCGCAACGGCGGTTTCCTGCGGAGAAACATTGATAGTCTCTTTGACGGCTAATGGATTAGAAATAATGCTGTTGCCAAGTAAAACCGCATCTCCGCCGGTAGGCGCGGCAAGGCAGGAAAGCATTTTAATAGTGGTTGTTTTGCCGGCACCGTTAACCCCCAGCAAGGCAAAAAGCTCACCCTCATTAATTGAGAGATTAAGCGAGTTGACAGCGGTTTTTGTGCCGTATTTTTTTGTCAGCTCAGTGGTTTGTATAGCAATCATTTCTTATTATCCTCGCAATCCTTGGCATTTAAAATGCTATTAGCAAAGTGCTCGAATACATCGTTTTTAACAATGGCAATTCCTTGCGCTTCGTCACCTAACAGCAGCAAATTGTCTCCCGGTTTGATGTTGAATATTTTACGTGCTTCTTTGGGAATGACGATTTGCCCTTTTTCTCCGACTTTTACTGTCCCAAAGATGTGTTTTCCTTGCGGATTTTCCATATAAAAACCTCCTAAAAGTATGATTAGTATAAATGGTATGACTAATCATACTCCTAAAACCAATAAATGTCAATATTTACTGGTTATTATTTATAATGTGTTATACTAATCTCAATTAAAAATGGAGATTAGATTTGCGAGGATAGTTTTTGTCCCGCAAGGCGGAGGAGGACAGTGGGCTGGCGCCCGCCGACGACGACAACGCGGCGGGACGAAAACTAGACCGTAAAGATATCTACGTTTTTATTTGAGATTAGTATTAAGCAAATAGCCTTCTGAACGGCAAGACCGTTCCCTGCGTAAGAGCATTGATAATTAGCTAAGCTATAATTTTTAATTAGTTTATAAGCGACTATCAGTGTTTGGGGTTCCAAGGGTAGATAATCACAAGGTTCATAAGGCACCAGACAGTTTGATTTTCGGAAAATAATGTAAATTTGGTATACCTTTGCTGCTTTTGCATAAAACTATTACTAGTAGAAACTGCCGACAAGTATATAAATACAACTATAAAAAATCGACGAGGTAATGTTTTATGTCAACCTTTAATCGCCTAAACCAAGTGTTCAAAAATTCCAAAGAAATACCCTTTGACAATTCATCAAAAATCGTTCTGATAAGTGACTGTCACAAGGGTGACGGAAGTTTCGCCGATGATTTCAGCCACAATCAGAACATTTTTTATTCTGCGATTAAATATTATTATTCAAACGGATTTATTTATATTAACCTTGGCGACAGTGATGAATTATGGAAAAATAAAAAATTCTCCAAAATCAGCACCACTTATTGTGATATTTTCCGCTTGATTCGCAAGTTTTACAAAGAAAATCGACTTTATGCGGTATATGGCAATCACGATGTTGTGAAAAGAGATTCGGCTTATATTGCAAAAAATTTTAGAAAAATGTATGACCCACATATTGATAAATTCGAGCCATTGTTTGGAAATATCAAATTTTATGAAGGACTGATTTTAAAACACAGAGAAACAAAAAAGAAAATATTTTTGGTGCATGGGCATCAAGGTGACTTGATAGCCGATGTTTGGTGGCGGCTCGGTAGATTCCTTTCGAGGCATGTTTGGAGAAAAATTGAATCGTTTGGTCTAAGAGATCCAACCAGTGCCGCTATAAATTATGCCGTTATGAAAAAGGTTGAAAAAAAAGTTATAAATTGGGTA
>JAQVYP010000216.1 GCA_029004655.1 Oscillospiraceae bacterium
TACCGGACGGTCCCCCCCTATTTATAATGCAACCTTGCTCGGCTGCGCTACCTAGCACTACTTATTTCCAATTAACAATTAATAGTGTTAACAAGTTGATAAGTTGGTGTCAGGCACCCGGGGGTTCCTATAGCGGATTCCCCTTTTAAAACCGCTGGCTCTCAATCCCGGATTGCATGGCTCTGTGCATCGGATTTACTGGCTCAACAGGGCGGAATATTCATTTGCTTCTTTAACATTTTTATCACCCACTTAATTTACTACCTTAATTATATATCATAAAAAGAGCCAAAATTACCTATTTTACGGTAGTTGTGGCTCTTTTAACGCAAATTATTTATGGGACTTTTTCAGTGCAGTGGCCTCGTCTTTTCCTTTTCCTAAGATAGGGTCATTATATCCAGCAATTCTTAGTCAGGCAACTCCATCACCTGCTGGACTTTTTTGGTTAGCTGAAACAATAAGTTGATAAGTTGGTGTCAGGCACTGGGCACTATAGCCAAGACCGACCAGGCTGATTTTTTCTTTCCTATTTATAACTATAACTTCATTGTATAGGTTGTTGTTCATGGTTATCCTCTCTCCACTACTTGCAATTACTTACTGACCATCCGATTGTCTGGATGATCTTTTTCGCCCTTCGTACTTTTTGGCCTCTTTCGGCAATTTCGTCCAATCCAAACAACCGTACCGGACGGCCCCCCCCTATTTATAATGCAACCTTGCTCGGCTGCGCTACCTAGCACTACTTATTTCCAATTAACAATTAATAGTGTTAATAAGTTGATAAGTTGGTGTCAGGCACTGGGGCCCTCAAGGGGCCCTCAAAAGACAGCGGTTACCCTCTGCCCTCCAAGACTAACTACCGGCGGTTGGCTAACCTTACCGGACGGGATTCCCACCCGTTATATGATGCAACCTTGCTCGGCCGCACTGTCAGGCACTGAGGCCTAATTACTGAGACCTAATAATTACTGAGACCTAATAACATTTCCAGAATCCTTAAAGGGTTTGAGCTCTAGTAGAGAGTCATCCAGTAAATCTTGGGGTGGAACCCAATGAATAATTGAATGTTCCTGGTATTTTCCAAATTTAGGCCAACGACACTTATATTTTCTTATTCTTTCAGAGCTAATGCGCCAATCCAAATTACCTCGTTTTTTTCCTTCTTCAGGTTCATGATAATTAACTACAATACTCCACTGAGTGGTATAAACCTTATTGTTTAAATCATGGTAATAAATCGCAAGCCTAATTTTGTAATCAGTGTCTGGTTCTTGTAACCACATTTTTAATTTTGTTTTTGAACCGGGGCCTAGGCTAACGGGAGTAGCAATATCGCAAAAAATTTGGTCTGTATCTAAATTAACTGCCATTATCTTGCCAGGTCCTTGGCCAAGGTTTTCTATCATTAGAAACCCAGGATACAGGGAATTTTGCTCATTACTCTCAGGTCTTGTTGAATATTCTCCCCGTACTAGCTCAAGAACAGGGGCAACCGTATTTTCTTGCTGTACTTTTACTATGTAAGTAGTAATAAATGCGACGATAAGTGCAATGATAGATATTATAGTTTGCCAATTGATTTGGTTGGCCTGGTTATACAGCAATACCAACACAGGATAGAATTGTCCATTTTCCAACATAATCACCTCCAATAAACTTACCAACGGAGAACACTTTTCAATACCATGGCAAGTAGTCTTTTTGTATAACATTGTGACCTTTGCCTTGTATGTATTGAATCAGTTGTTCAATATCTGCACAATTTCTTGTTGGGTTAACAACAAAAAAATCAATGGGTGCGTTTCCACCACACGCATCTATAAAACTATTAATTTCAGGTCGATCGGCGTTTGAATATGAAAAACCGGCTAGAACAAATGCATCTATTTCAGAAACAATGTTTTGAAAATATCTGTTTATTTCTTGGACCCAGTCCATTGTGGCATTATCATTTTCCTGCAAAGGAGGGATCAGGTTTGCTACAACCCTACATTTATCCCATTCTGTTTCCGGTAAAATATAAAGCTGACTGTATTTGTCGCCTTCATACACGATGTTAATATTTAGGATTGCACCGTGCCAATCCATAGGGGCAAATACCCCTGGCTTTACATCGAAATCTATAGATCCATGAGGTTTTAATATTGGAATGCTGTTGGACCTATTATCTTCAATAGTCCCGATCCTTTTATAATTTCGATTACAACGATTTAATGTTTTTTCCAATAAAAGATCGTAGTTTAGTGAAATAGCTATTTTTATTCTGCTTTCATTCTTCTGAATCCATTTATACCATTTCCACTCCTCAAATTCTTTTCTCCACATCATTGTTCTTATTCTACGATATAGCAATGAATAGGCATTTGCTAAAAACCTCCGGGTATTACAGTATAAGAAAGCATCAAAGAAGTCGGTCTCATGTTGTCGGCCAACTTGAGAAGAGATAAAATTATCAATCGCTTCAAACTCATTTGTATAAATGCCTTTTAGAGAAAGAAGTCCATCTCTAATATCAGGTATTTTATTTATGAACGCGGAATAATTTATTTCATCACAACAGAAGTTCGAAAGTGGTTTTGAGGGATTAATATCACCAATATTCGTACTTCTTATGAAATCAATGACAAATCCATTACCAACCAACAGACAAATGTTTTTATAATCCCTATCATTATATTCTCCACAGCATTTCTTATATTTCAGACCACTGCCACAAATAGTGCACCTATCGTTTCTACCGAGCTTAACCATTATTTCTCTCCTTTGTATTTGAACAAATCTCTTTATAATTATTCTGGTATTCTTTATATTGCCATGCCCGAGTGTGTAGAATTGTGTTCTGCTCTTTCCAAATATATAATGAAACGAAAAGGCAGGAACGCATATGTAGAACCCCATGATTCCTACTAGGTAATGGCTACTATCTATTGCCCCTGCAACTTTCTTCCAACAGTTCTTTTTGCTAAACCAAGCAGACCTGTTTTCATTAATATTTTTCTTAATATAGTTTTTGTTTTTCTTTTAACCCTAATTGCTAATTTATCTGTGCAATATTTTTTAACTAATTCTTCAAAAGTAAGCTTATGTAATTCCTTGAAGAATTGCTCTCTCTTGTGGTTATATGCAACAGATTTTATAGCTGCTGGATTATATTTAATAGCTTCATTTATATCTACTTCCTTAAATTGCATTTCACCTGCTATTCGTTCAATCATAGCCTGTCCGGCTTTGCTGTTTACAAAGATAAGAGAAGTGCCTTTATCATCATCCATATC
>JAQVYP010000217.1 GCA_029004655.1 Oscillospiraceae bacterium
CAGGCAGCTATTAGAGGCAGAGAGGACAAGTAGTATAAACCCTGAAAACATCGACATTTCGACCCCTCCCGACCTCCTGCTCACCTTCCGAATCGGCTTTGATGAAGCTGAGAAATTCAGAAAGGCAAACGGCGGGTATCTGAGGAGAAAGCAGTGGGAAGATTTGATTGTCGAGGTTGTAATCTGAATAAATTGAGTAGGAAGCTACCAATTAATTGAGTAGCCGACCTCTCACACCACAGTACGTAACGTTCGGTATACGGTGGTTCAATGGTTTGAGCGCAGCACCTCGTATATTTTGGATAGGTTATCATATCCAAAATATACGAGGTACTTGTTTGTTATAAAACATTAATGCTGTGCTGGCAATGGTGGTGTCCTATATGGAGGATGAAATAAGTTGCATTGAACTTGAGCTAGATTCTCCGTATGAGCTGGAGAAACGGTATCGCCGGACAAATCAGAATCTCGATATATAAGTTACACCATAACCCATTCACCGGGTAATTTTTGTGCCCTAATTCCAGCCTCGCGAACCGCCATGATAGCTACGGTTTCGAGTCTGATTAAACAACCGTGTAAATGAGCAAAGAAATTGGGGCAGGCTCTTAGACGAACCTGCCCGCTTTAAATTAGATAAATAATCAGTATATATCTCTTGATTATATTTTGTTGCTTCAGACTGAAGAATGATATAATTCCCGACCTTTAAAATACCGCCCCATATTGGAGCGGTATTTGTGTGTCTGGGCTACTCTTCTATATCAAAATTAGCAGACGACCAAATTTCTTGACAGATGGCTTTAACAAGGGCTTTCCTGTCTGTGATGTCCCCCTTTTTGAAGTCGCTGTGCGGCTTAAATCCTAACCGCTTAATCGTTTCATTATCCTTAAAATTAGGATTTTTTTCGTAGCATTCGGCGTTAAGGCTTTGTGCATATAGGTTTTCTCTCAGATAATATTTTATTTTGCTTTGATAAGAGTCGTCGCCGTGCGATTGGTTTGTTCCATTAGGCAGAAGTATCATCGCTCCGATTGAATTGCGCCAATCCTCAAACTCGGATTTTTGGTCAAACTCGTCATTGTGTTCTTCAAAATGGTCTGACCAAATATGTTCAATCTCAAAGGGCTTAACACCTTTGCCTTGGGTGAACATATACTTTGAATAATCACCCGGTATGCCGGCAAGAGAGTCCACATAAGCCGTAATCCTTGAAAGCAAATGCTTTACAAATCTCTTGTTCATTCCGTGCAAACGGAAATTATCAATGCCATCAAAAGTATATTCCATATTTGACAATTCGAGTTTAAGGTTTTCGCCCAGTTCGGCTAAGGAATTTTTGCGAATGCGTTTTATAAGGTTAAACATCGTGTATTTGATACTGCTTTGAGAGAAGTTCTTATAATTTGCGCTCCTACGAACAGTAAAAGTTTCGACAAAGGCAGAAACAAAGTTTAATTTGTTATGAATGGTCGCTTTATCATCACCATACACCACAGGAGAAAGTAATAGCGGGTGTAAAAGCGAATCAGCAATACCCCAGACTCCGACATAGAAAAGATTTGTCAGATTATTGTTGAGCTTTGATTTAGCCAAAACAATATCCCTGTAAAGCTCTGTGAAAAAGGGGAATTGATTGTTGAAAAACTCGTAGAAATCATTCGAGGTTTTCAGATTAAATTTACTTTCGCAGTTATCCTTAAACCAGTTATGGAATTTTGTTCCCACAATCTCAAAGTCCTGATTTTCAGAATCTACTTTACCGGGGCGAATGCTTTCAGCGTATTTGCCACGAAACCACGCCTGAAAGAAATCAATGTCCGCGTTTTTGTCTATTTCATGAAGTTTTTGGATATGAAGTTTCCAAATGTCGTTAATAGTGTTACGCTTTGTTGCATCTGTTATTTTAGAGAGGACGAATCCTTTAAGCATTTCTGTTTGTGTAAGGCTCATTCCTCTGTCGTTCATCGTTTCGAAAATGGAATAAGCATCCTCTTCATTGTGAGCGACAATGCGAACAAAAATGACATTATCAAGCAACCAATCGATAAAATACGGAAGTGCTGTATTATCAATTTCATCGGGGAATGTTTCTTGTATATCGTGATAACGCTCCGCCATATTTATAATGGTTTCGTTATCGGTAGGTTTATTTTGATAATCGTTGCTTGTAAATAGGGCGTTCAAACATTCTTCTCGTGTGGGGTCAGACATATTGAATGACTTTTTCCCATAACGCTCGGAGTAAATGAGATTTTCAATAGTCGTCTTTGACGGCAAGTCTGATTGGCGATGATTGAGATAAATTAGCAAAAGCGTAATAGACGTTAAGCGTTGCTGGCCGTCAACAATTGAGTCTTTGCCGTCTGTGGAGTCGTTCAGAACTACGGGTCCGAGATAGTAATTTTTGTATTTGCTGACCTTTTCTCGCTCGTCGCCGAGTGTATAGGAAACTACAAATGCTTGCGACAAATCCTCTATGAGCTTTGCCATATGGCGTTTCTCCCAACGATATTCTCGTTGAAAGTAGTCGATGAAATATTTTTGGTCTTGAAGCAGTTCCCGAACGGTTTTGTCTTTTGCCTCGATTTTGTTATTGTTTGACATTGATAATCTCCCTTTCTACGAGTAGTTCATATATTTGACCTAAGTTCATCTATTAGTTTTGACTAATTACAAAAAAACAAATGATAACAAACAACAAACTAACAAAATGAGTAGATGCATTTACTTGTTTTGGTTGCTTTTTATATATTATACCGACAGTTTCCATTAATAGCAATTAAAATTTAGAAACCTGCCAATAAAAGTCAAGAGCAAAATCAAAAATAATTCCAACGAAATCAAGGCATGACGAAAAGAGCGGCGAGCGTGGAATTTTTTAAAACTCTCCGCCTGAAAAAGCCTCGTCGCTACGCTCCTCACCTTTTTCAGGCGGAGAGTAAAAGCGTCAACTCAAATGTTTTCCTCCAAGCTGTTCAAGTGTCCTTTGACACGGGCGTAATAAATGCGCAGGAATTTCGCAGAGCCGGCTGTCATGTAGGAATAATAGTGTTTTCCTTCGGCACGCTTGCGATCAAGGAACTGAAAGATTGGATCCTCTGCCGGAGCATTCTTGATCAGGCAGTCCATCACTTGAAAGAGAGCTTTTCTGAGATGGGGTGAGCCTTTTTTGGAAATGTTCCTGTCGGTTGATTCAAACTTTCCCGACTGATACGGTGGAGCTTCCAGTCCTGCAAAGCAAACAA
>JAQVYP010000218.1 GCA_029004655.1 Oscillospiraceae bacterium
AGACAAGACAGTCAGTAATTGAATCGTTTGTTGATGCCATTAAATTATTTACTGAAGATATCGTATGGCCTAGCGAACCGCTAATTTTAAAGGGAGCATCAAAAAATCCCAAAAGGGGGTTTTACTTTAATAGAGAAGCTGCATATAATGGCATTTCGATGATTGATAGCTTTTATTCAAAAATGTTTGTGAAAGATTATAGCAGCATTGAAAAATTGTACACCATTTGTACTTATGATCAATTCTCCGGGGCGGTTAGAAATTGCACTTCACCTTCTGACGTGGAAACAAAATGGAATGAGAACTTTGAAAAGTTTTTAGCTGAGGCTAGTAAAACTAAAGACTATATCATGGATGGAGCAGATCAACAAGTTGGAAACACCCTCGGCGAAATGTCGCTATCATATTACAAGTTTTTTACACAAGATAATCTGGATTGGAATGTGTTAATCGTTGATCAACCAGAAGATAATATCTCCAATAATAATATAAGCAAAAACCTGATCAGGTATTTCAATGCGATTAGAAATGAAAAGCAACTGATTTTTGTGACGCACAATCCATTATTGGTAGTGAATTTGGATGTGGATAATATTATTTTTATCAAAAACGAAAATGGCATAGTTTCAATAAATAATGGATGTTTAGAATATGAAGATGAACAGATAAATATTCTTGAGATTATAGCCCAGAACATGGACGGTGGGAAAGAGACAATTGAAAAGAGGTTGAAAGTTTATGGAAAAAACTATTAAACTTGTCATGAAAAACGATAAGAATCTAAAGATTTATATTAACGACGAAGAAAAATGCATTGTTGGAGCGCAGGATAGGAGCATAACTGCCCAAAAGATGTACGATCTAGTCGGTTGTTCAATTGGTGACCATTACTCGGTAACGTCTGAAAATCAGGACAATGTTGATGCGCAAGTACTAGCTTTTTTTACAGAGTTATTTAAGGAAATTGTTGAGAAAGTCAACGCATTAAACAAGGATGCAGATACGCACTAATAATATCTTCACCGAAAATCGGAGCAGAATTAACTTCCTATTATGAATAATTTAATTTCCCGTTATTCATGTTCCGGTTAGGCTAATAATGAGCAGCTCGGTCAAGATAGGATAGCAATTATGAGAAGTTCAGAAGCGTATCGACTTGGCAGTGAGTTTGAGAACTTTCATATGAAGGCGAATCTGTTGACGGGAACTCATTAACAATGTTTCAAGGGGCGGACATAATGTCTAAAAACAACCGCGATTTTTTTAAACAAAAGAAAATCTGGTCTGAAGTTAAAGACGAGTTGCTTGGCTGCTATTTGGTGCCGTATTTCAACAAGATTTTGTCCATGAGCAATCCCATCCTTTATGTGGATTGCTTTGCGGGCAAAGGAAAGTTCGACGACGGCAAGAACGGATCCCCTCTAACTACGTTGGACAGTCTGGACAAGAGCATTGCGCAGTGGCGCACAGCCCATCCTCATGGTGGCTCTATGCCGCAAGTATGCATGAGGTTTATTGAATTAAACCACGCTAAGGACTTAGAGGCAAATCTGGTGGGTCAACCGGCGGGGCGATGCGAAGTCATCGACGGCAAGTTTGAAGATAACATCATACCCTTGCTGCAAAAGGCGATTGATCGTCACCGTAGCCTTAACGTATTTCTTTATGTTGACCCCTACGGCGTGAAAGTGCTTAATGCCACCTTATTTGATGCATTGACAATGGTGTTCAGTACTGCTGAACTGCTGATAAACCTTAACTCCTTCGGCTTTATCCGTGAGGCTTGCCGTGTCATGAAGGTGGCATTCCGCGAAAAGGAAGAGGAGATTTTCAGAGACCTCGAGGAATATGACAGCTCCACGATGGATTCGATAGATGAACTCGATGCCATAGCCGGAGGCGGTTACTGGCAGTCGATTATCACCGACTACAGCAAGGGAACGATTGACTGCTACCAAGCGGAGAAAGAATTCGCAAGGCAATACAAACTGCGTCTGCGGCAAAAATACAACTACGTTCTGGATATGCCAATCCGTCTGAAGGCGGGGCAGCATCCGAAGTACCGAATGGTTCATGCGACCAACCATCCGGACGGCTGCACACTTATGGCCGATAACATCGCCAAAAGAACAGACCGTCTGGTTATTGAAATACAAAGCAGCGGGCAACTTTCTTTGATACCACAGACGGCTGAGAATGAAATGATTGACGACTGCATTCTTGAAGAGAAGGTTCGGGAGCTGCTCTCAATAACCACGGAATACACCCGCCTCAATAAGTTCTTAGCCGACTTTTATAATGAATACGGCGTGTTATGCGATTTGTCGCGTCTAAGCAGCGGGCGAAGCGGCTCTATCCTTAAGAACTTTGAAAAGAACGGGGAGATTCTCGTTTCGAGAAAACCTGCTTTTACCGACAGAGGCAAACCTACGAAATTCTGGCAAGAGGGTAAAGGCAACATCCTTATGCTAAAGAGGAGATGATTGTAATGGACACCATAACACGAAAGACCATGCTCTACAAAACGGGCGTCGAATATGGGGATTATACAATGAACCATGTATTAGGTTGTTCTCACGGATGCCTCTACCCCTGCTATGCCTTTTTGATGGCAAAGAGGTTCGGCAAGGCGGCTGACTACGAAAAATGGTGTTCACCAGAATTAGTGAGCAACACGCTTGAAATCCTCGACCGTGAGATTCCACGGCTGAAATCAAAAATTGAGTCCGTCCAGCTTTGCTTTACGACCGACCCGTTTATGTACGGATATGAAGAAGTCAGCGAAATGAGCATGGCGGCAATAAAAAAACTGAACGCAGTGGGCATTAGGTGTACTATCCTCACAAAAGGACTATTACCCTTAGAGTTGGCAGAGCAATCTCCAGCAAATGAATATGGAATAACTCTTGTTTCTCTTGACGAGAGCTTCCGTCAAAGAATCGAACCAGGAGCGTCCTCCTATGCGGACAGGATTGCCGCACTAAAAGATCTGCACGAAAAGGGATGCCGGACGTGGGTGAGCATTGAACCCTATCCCACGCCGAATCTCATAAAACAGGATTTGGTTGAAATATTAAACGCTGTTTCGTTTGCCAACAAAATTATCTTTGGACGAACAAACTATAATAGAGAGGTTACGTCATTCACAGCCCATAGAGCGTTCTATAATCAGCAGGTTGATATAGTAGTCGATTTTTGCAAAAAAAACGATATCAAATATCATATAAAAAATGGTACGATCACTTA
>JAQVYP010000219.1 GCA_029004655.1 Oscillospiraceae bacterium
TTAATTAACGATTTACCATAACTCGCCGCAATAATAATTCTCATATTAATATACAACTCCAATAAAGCTACCTATTTCCATTCAATTGGCTCCCTACAGCTTGTTCAACATAATCCCAGTCAAATCCACAATTAAATATAAAATCCAGCACAGACATACATGGCAAAAAATCTTTCCACAGCTGTTTATATTCAACCGGACTATAATCCAAATATGTTAGTTTTATTCCTTGATGCTCAAAATGCTCCTCCGTTTGATATACTCTAGCACCGTTACCCGATAAATATTCTGTAGCATCAAGCTTTTTGCATATTTCAATAACTCGTTCTTCACGCAAAGACTTTATATCCATATCAGAACTACGCAAAATTTGGGGCTTAATATTAAAACCATCACAGATAAAATAATTGATTGCAATATTTAAATCTGCAATACTATTATATTTGCTCATTATAACATTCTTAAAGTTAGGAAAAATGTCCTTAAAATAGGCAGCCTTCGAATAATTCAATTCAACAGTTTTCATCTGCTTTTCTTTCCATTTTAGCTCGTCTCTTGTACGAACATCGTTGATTATATCACCAAATTTATATTCAACAGGAATTTTAAGCTTTAGCTCTCCTTGTGGAGTTTTTATAACATTAAAATTGTGGGCTGCTTCATTTGAGAACTGAGCATCATCTAAATAGACAAATACATCTGAATGCGCCATTTTATAATATAAACCTAACCATGGTATATAATCAGGCTGGTGTATTGAAACAATCATAGCAAGATTCCCTTTCAAATATTACCTTTTTGCTGTTACAGTATCTTGTTCTTCTGTAGATGCAACAACGTCTTGACTTACAAAATTAAAATCCGTTCGTTCGGCAATAAGTGACTTTCGTACATAATTACCATAATCTAAATTGTACCTTTTGAAAACAGCTTTCATGGTTAAAAAAATTATTTTTACATCAAGTAAAAAAGTAATATTATTTGCATAATCCACTTCATATTTAAACTGTTCGTCCCAAGTGGGCTGAACGTTATCATAAATGACCTCCGGTTGAGTTAACCCTCCCCTTACACTAAATCTCTGAATTTCAAAATCATTGTAATATGGCAGGTATTCTACAAGTAATGGCCTAGGACCAACGATAGACAAATCACCAATAAAAATATTAAAGAGCTCTGGGAGTTCGTCTAAGCTTGTTGATCTTAAAAAAGACCCTAATTTAGTCATTCTTGCTTCATCCGGAAGCTGATTGCCCTCGTCATCCCTTTTATCAGTCATAGTCCTGAATTTATACATTGTAAAAACTCTTTTGTCTTTTCCAACTCTTTCTTGCTTAAATAAAACCTGTGATCCAAGCTTAACCCTTACTAATACAAACAGTAAAATCAATAATGGAGACAATACAATTATCGCTATCAATGAGCAAAAAATATCCAGTAGCCGTTTTACGGATTTTTGATACATCATCTAATCTCCCTAACAAGGGCAAATGACTCTGCTGCCATGACATTAACTGTTGAACCCCTATATTTTGCCAATGCTTCAATTGCTCCAACTGAACGGGGATTTGGAAAATCACTTATTTGAGATGAATATATCTGCATAGCTGCAAGCTTTGTATTTAAAAAGCCACCTATATCGTTATAAACGTTAGGAATAAATACATTCTGTACGTTTGGAATATTCCAACCAGTTTCAGATAATGTTTCATATGTATATATTCGTTTCACAACATGCTCATATTTTGGTCTGAGCGCTACCATTGCAGCATCAGAAACAATTTGATGATCTTTCTGCATATCACCAGCATGAGGAATATACACTTCATCCGGCTTGATTTTGTTAATTACATCAAGAATTTTACCGTTGACTTCATACCTTTTTTCCATTTCAAGCATAACTGCCGGAAATTCAAGAAAATAAGTCTCTTTAATTCCTAAAAATTTGTGACACTCAAGCGTTTCGCGTCTAATCCGGTCGAATAATTCGTCATTAAATAAAGGATTCGTTGGTCTTGTTACGATGCACACATAGACATCTTCATTGTGTGAATTTGATTTTATTATCGTTCCACCTACTCCGATAATTTCATCATCGGCATGCGGTGCTATTACTAAAATACTCATCTTAACCACCTAACTTATATGTTGGAGAGCCAACATATGTACCCTTTTCTGTAATATTTCTAATTACCACAGAACCAGCACCGACTACGCATTCACCACAAATTTCAATATTATTGATTACCGTTGCTCCGATTCCAATATGAGTCCCTTTACCTATCTTGACTTTTCCACCTAATGATACATTTGGTGACAAATGCGTGTAGTCACCAATAACGTTATCGTGCTCAACAATAGCTCCGGTATTAATTATGCAATGACTACCAATGTGTGCAGATGCATTGATCACTGCATTTGCCATGATTACTGTACCTTCTCCAATCTCAACCCCAATTGAAATTGAAGCAGAAGGATGAATAGCAGTATACCAACTCACATTGTATGCTTGTTTGATCTTTTTTCTGGTCTCATTTGCTCCGATACCGATAATGAATGAGCATTTATTAGTAAACTCATGCAACCCCGAAATTTTTCCTAACACAGGGAATCCAAGCACCTGACTCCCTATGTTAGGATTGTCATCCAAAAATCCAGCAATTTGTCCGCCGCTTTTTACAATAATGTCGGCAATTACCTTTGCATGACCTCCGGCTCCAATTATGATAACAGGTTTAATCATCAAATTGCTCCTTTTCTTAAACTGTACCGGCAAAAGGCTCCATCGTTGCGCACATTTGTTAACAGATTCCCTTGTGCCTAAAAGCCACCATAAAGGTTTTCAGCCCAATTCTAAAATCACTCAAAATGGTGAATATACACGACTTTTTATATCAATTTTAGTTCAACAAATAACTACGCAATACAGTAGCTATATATTAAATTATAATCACTGTAATGTCTCACGTGATTTATAATTTGCGCAGTATCAGAGTTTAAAACATCGTTTTAATAATTGAAATGATTCTTTCCATATCGTCCGATGTGTTTTTAATATCACTTGGCAAGCAAAGTCCGTTTTCAAAAATATCTTCACTTACAGCTGCATCCTGAAGTTTTATAAAATCGTTTTTTTCAAAAACCGGTTGCATATGCATTGGCTTCCATATAGGTCTGCTCTCTATATTTTCTTCTTCAAGTGCCAGCCTGATTTGTTCTGGAGTTACT
>JAQVYP010000220.1 GCA_029004655.1 Oscillospiraceae bacterium
ATAAAAATAAATTCATCGATTCATAAAGTTTAAGATACAAAAATCCCTCTGAACATTTGAATTCAGAGGGATTTTGGAATTATCCGTTTTTAAGTGAACGTTCAAGCCAAATTGAGCCAATGTCCATTGCGTTGTAAAGACCGATTTTTTCGCTCTTTTTCACAACTCTGTCACGAGTGCGAAGTTCGGGATCGGTATACATAAGCTGAACCAAAACCTTTTCTGCTACATCAAGATCATTCACTTTTTGGGTGCTGACAATTTGAAGCATGATTACATATTTATCGGACATATTTCCGTAGTAAATTACGTTATCCTTGCGAACAAGAGGCTTGCCCCTATATGTTAAAAACGCCTGTTCTGCCAAATAAAGTCACTCCGTTTCAATTTTTATCCTGCGAATTAATCGCTTAAATAATATTTAACTAGGGTTTGCAAAAGTGTATCCCTGTCAACACGTCTGATTATACTGCGTGCATTATTGTGAGTTGTAATATAAGTTGGATCCTCAGAAAGAATATATCCTACGATTTGGTTTATAGGATTATATCCTTTTTCCTCAAGTGCATTATAAACCAATAACATAACCTGACGGATTTCTCGTTCTTTCTCATCGCCCAGCGAAAATGTTAATGTCCTATCAATGTCCATAAAGCACACCTCACAATATTAGTATATGAATATTTTACAACAAATATCCAATTTATGCAATAGCAAAATTAAAGTCTCAGTGTAGCTCCAACCAATTCAAGGCGCTTAAATACCTTTTTAACGGTTCTGTCAATAATTTCATCTGTAAGAGTGGATTCAGCAGAGCGAAGGCTTAAGCTATACGCAACACTTTTTTTGCCGCTTGGAATTTGTGAACCGGTGTATACGTCGAAAAGCTCAACCTTTTCACACAGATTTCCTGCTCCCAATCGAATTGCCTCTTCAAGAGTTGCAGCCGTAATATCAACATCGCAAAGCAATGCAATATCGCGCTGAACTGCCGGGAATTTTGGAAGTGATTTGAAAATCACTGCATTTTCAGGCAAATTTAAAAGCTTATCGAGTGCGATTTCTGCAACAAAAGCTCTTGTGTCAATACCATAATTGCCTGCTACTGTTGGGTGAACCTCACCTAATACTGCAAGAATTTCATCGCCCAGCACTGCGTTTGCCTGACGTCCCGGATGCAAATAATTTTGATTTGATCTTTCAAACGTATAGCCCTTGCAGAAAATATTAAGGACAGACTCGACAATACCCTTGAGTACAAAGAAGTCGTCACCCTCTCCGTATAAGCCGACAGAAAATGCAGGAACCTCTAACGGCTGTTCTACAACCGGAAGGGATTTCGGAACAAATATCTTGCTCACTTCAAACAGTCTGGCTCGTGGATTTTTGCGGTTATAGTTTGTTGCAAGCACTGTCAGCATGCTAGTAACAAGCTGTGTGCGCATTGTAGAATATTCATCACCCAACGGGTTAAGCAAATCAATACTGTTGCGGCGCTCATCATCTACATCAAGATTAAGAATATCAATTGCCTTACTTCCTATAAATGAATACGTTGATATTTCACGAAGTCCACCGGCAATCAATACATTCTTAATTTTATCGGTTTTAATACGCTCAGGCAACTTGCGTCCGCGAACAACCTGACCGACCATTGAAGTTCCGATGATATGGTCATAGCCGTAGATTCGCATGACTTCCTCAGCTAGATCCGCGCGCCCCTCAATATCATCACGGAACGACGGAACCAGACAAGTTAACATGCCATTTGCCTCGGTTGTTTCAATGCAAAGATTATTGAGAATCTCGACCATTGTTTCGGACGAAATATTAACACCAAGCAAGTTATTAATACTCTTAACCGTAACTTCCAACTTTCTTTTCTTAGGCAATCCGTTGTTTCTGTCAATAATTCCATCAACAATATCGCCTGCGTCAAGATCCGAGACCAATTGCATCGCACGATTCATAGCATATTCAACTGTTAAGATGTCAACGCCCCTCTCAAATCTGGCACTGGATTCTGTTCTCATGCCAAGCTTGCGGGCGGTACGTCTGATACTGTCACGACGGAATTTTGCACATTCAAAGAAAATTTCATTTGTGTCATCCTTGATTTCGCTTTCAAGTCCGCCCATGATTCCGGCAAGACAAGATGGTTTTGCACCATCAGCAATAACCAGCATATTATTTATTAAAGTATGCTCTTTATTATCAAGTGTAACAATTCTTTCGCCCTCAAAAGCATTGCGAACAATTATTTTGGATTCGGCAACATAGCGTAAATCAAATGCGTGCATAGGAAGTCCTGTTTCAAGCATTACAAAGTTTGTAATATCAACAATATTATTAATTGGGCGCATTCCTGACGCTGCTATACAGCGCTTAAGCCAAACAGGTGACTCAGCAATTCTAACATTTTTGACAACTCTTCCATAATAGCGAGAACAAATATCGTAATTCTCAACTTCAACGGAAATATGGTCAGCTATATTCCCACTGCAAGTTTTATATTCCGGAACAGGAGGATGAAACTTTGTGCCGAGCACAACTCCAACCTCACGAGCAATTCCGATTACACTTTGGCAATCGGGACGGTTGGCGGTGATTTTGAAGTCTACAATATAATCATATAATCCAAGAATGTCACGCATATCTGTGCCCGGAGCAATATCATCCTTCAAGATGAGTATCCCATTGACTTCAGCACCCGGATAATCTGATTCTTTTAAGCACAGCTCTCCTCCGGAGCAAAGCATTCCGTTGGAAGCCACACCGCGAAGTTTGCCTTTTTTAATATTCATTCCGTTTGAAAGGAGTGAATTGTGCAATGCTACGGGCACAATTGCGCCTTCAAAAACATTGTCAGCACCTGTAACTATCTGAACAGGCTCTCCGCCTCCGATATCAATCTGACAAATTTGCAGATGATCTGAATTCTGATGTGGTTCGATTTTAACAATCTTACCTGCCACAACATTGCTCATTGTAGCGGACAAATCCTCGATACTCTCGACCTCGAAACCTGCCATAACCATTTTATCGCAAAGTTCCTCGACAGGAACATTTATATCAACATAGTATTTAAGCCAATTTATTGAAACATTCACAGCAATGCACCTCCTTAATTAAACTGCTCTAGAAAGCGAAGATCGTTTTCAAACAACAGACGTATGTCGCTAATTTTATATC
>JAQVYP010000221.1 GCA_029004655.1 Oscillospiraceae bacterium
GGATTTTTATTATCTATTAGGAAATACTGTTTATATACAAAGCAGTAGGGAGGATAGATAATGAAAACAAAAATTGTTAGATCGGCACTCACATTAGTTGCGATTTTAATGGTTACTTGCGCTTTTGTCGGATGTAATGCTGATAAAGCTGAAGACGATTTGTCAAGCACAATTTCAAAGGTAACAAGCGGAACAGCCAGCACTGTTTCAAATATAACAAGCGGAACAGCCAGCATTGTTTCAAATATAACAAGTGGAACAGCCAGCGCTGTTTCAAGTATCACACAATAATTATTTAAAAAAAAAAGAAAAAGGACTGACGGAATTTTCTCCGTCAGTCCTTTTTAGCTTTATTGTATTGATTTGAAATATTGCACAATTCCTTGCGTTAAAGCATCTGCACTTCGGTTGTTAAAGTTATCATTTCGTATATTAGTATAATCAGAGTCATTACTCATATAACCACATTCAATCAAAACAACAGGACAAACCGATACACGTCCCAAATAGTAATAGTGCCATTTAATTCCAGTCCATTTTGTTTGAGGAAACAGACCGGCAGCAGAAAAATCATTATAAATATATTTCGTAGCATTATATGAGAATGGGGCAAAGTGATCAACCTCATAACCGCTTGGTCCACTCTTTTCGTTTGAGTTTCTGTGAATTGCAATAGTGAAGTCCGGTTTTTCATTTCTTACGATATTCATTCTTTCTTCATTGCCAACAGTATAATTGCCGGTTCTGGTCATGCTTACTGTTGCTCCCAATGATTCGAGACGGGCTTGCAACTTTTGTGCCAGGATTAGATTGAGAACAGATTCGGGGCAATTGGGGTCATTACCTCCTGCGCCAGGATCCCTTCCGCCGTGACCTGCGTCAATATGAATTTTCACACCGCTCAACGACACGCCATAGCCGTTATCGGCAGATGAGATTTTTGCGGGATTCAGGAATGAAAAAACAAGCTGTCCGCCTAAATTATATTCGGCATTCCAACCGTAAAATGCTCCGGGCTTTTTCAAATAAAGCCGTAATGTTAAATCGGCAGTGTTTTTCACTGTTTCCGCTTTTGAAAACAATGGATTATCAGCTGAAATTTTAACATCGCCATTAAATGATGCAGCATAACAGAAAGTAATATCAACATAACTGAATGTGGCGGCACTTATTGTATAAACCTGTTGGTCGGGGTTCGTATAGTTTTGCGGATTAAGTTCAAGCAGGAAAGGCGCTTTCCAATCAACATTAAAAGCGATGGTAGTGTATCTTGTTGACTCCTCAGTTGAGGCACAGGTTATATTGTTCACATCGGGAAGAGTTCCTTCATAAATCTTAACATCGGATAAACCTTTTTTATCGCTGTACAGCCTGCGGTTGCAGCGCAAAAGCCTGTAATAGTTTCCGGATTTCGAGTCATATACCATGGATCTGTGGGTATAATCTACGGTTCCTGCAGGCAGATAGTTGTTTGTGGGTCGCGACCAGTCGTCGGTTGTACTGCCGCTGAAAACTTCTGCTTGATTTGTTGTTACTTCAGCAATTAAAGAGGTTCCAACATTAATATAATTTCCGCCAATCGGCGCGGTAATTGCAGAATCATCCAATACATCAACTTTATTAATGGTTACACTACCACCATTTCTGGTTTCAGTACCGAATGTTGACGCAACTTTGAATTTTACAGCACCAAGCTTTTGTACAGACGTTTTGCTGGCAGGAAGATAAAAAATCCCACTGTAAGAGCTGTATTCGCTAACTTGAGCGCCACTCGCATCCAATTCTTTTTTTTCTGAAAGAGTAATGGTTTCGCCGTTCAAAGTGGCGGTAACTTTGCTGTTGGAAAGCGCAACAACCGTAACACCGAAAGGCATTCCCCCGTCAAGCTTCAAATTGGTGGCTGGAGAAATAGACTTTATAATGACTTTTTTATATGTAATAGAATAATCAATCGTTTTGCCTTTGTGGACAAAAGAAAATTTGTTGACGCCTAATTTTAAATCAAAGGTAAGACTGAAATATCCAAGTTCGTTGCGTTCCAATGGGCTGCCATTTAAAGATGCTTCAAATTGGGGATCGGTTGCTCCAATAAAAGTAACATATGACTCATTTGTTGTGTATACAGTTTTTGAAGGAGTAGTTAGTGACAAATCCTTTAAAACATAATCGTTTGTAATGCTGCCCGTAAGATATTTATTTACGGCGTTTGTACTGCCCGAAGTGTCACTGAAAAGGGCAGCATAACTGTCAAAAACAATGCCTTGTGTGTTCAAATTGCTTAATGCCATAAGCTGCTTTGCAAGCTGATCGGGGCTTGCCCAACTAGATGTACCGCTGTTTACAAGACTGCTCGAAAGCATAAAGGCAACATCGGCGCTGTCGCCAATGTTCTCGCACCACCATTTTGCAGTTTTGTTGAAGGGGTCCGAATCAGTTACCGTGGAATAATTATTATTAACCACCGCATAATCAAAAATATCGTTTTTAAGCCAGCTAAGAGTGTCTGCGCTACCATCTGTCAGCGCAGAAAAGCCGTTTGATGACACATCAATGCCACCACTTTTTTGGCTTGCTGTCGCCCATACAGGGTCACACAAAATGCCTGTATAAAGGGAACTGTTTGCTTTGCTGATTACCTCGGAAAACTGTTTCATTACAGAAGTTAATTTATTCTGCTGATATTGAGCATATCCGATTCCACCGCTGTTAGCCAAATAATCATTGTATGTAATGGCATCTTTTGGGAGGCAGTAGCCCTTGAGCAAAATTGCATCCGAACTATGAATTAAGGAACTTGAGGCTAAAATATTTTTAATAAGGCTAATGTCTTCAGCGCTTATTATGTCTGTTTTGGCTAATGCGCCAACATCAACTGATGTTACAACAATCATTCCGCTTTCGTGAGCAGTTTGATTAATGAAAGTCAGCAAATCGCCACCGGTAGTGTTTTCGATAAATTCACAGTCAAAGATAACACCGCCATTAAAATTCACATTAACATAGACAGTGTTGTATCCGTTGGAACTCAAATATTGTATTGCATTTTTAATTTCTGTTTGCGCTGATTCAAAAGTTGCACTTTCACCATAATAATCAACACCTGCGCTAAGGGTTGCACCCACAAATTTGTTTGGAACAGTTTTTGCAACGGCGTTTTCAACATTGTCGTCAGA
>JAQVYP010000222.1 GCA_029004655.1 Oscillospiraceae bacterium
TATTGCTAACAGATATAAACACATTAATTGAAAGCGAATGTTAGTTTGGGCCATGACGTTATTCGGATCGGTATCCTGTGTGTAACTAAATAGCTGAAGGATAACACTATTGCCAATAAAAGCGATGACCGTGCTGGAGCTGCCCCAGAAAATCCGCTGACCACGATCACCGGAATGTGACCATAGTGCATAAAGAATATCTAAGGCCATTATTAAGATCGTAATAATACGGTAGTCAATATTGGTGCGATTTATCATGCTTAAGAATATGGTGAGGCCAAACATGCCAACCCAAATGCGTCTAGCCTTTTCTGGTTCGTAGCCAAGTTTTTTATTTAGAAGGATGCAAAAAAGAAAAGTTTCAACTAAATTTACAAAGATTTCCCAAAGTGGCCAAAGGATTTGCATAAGCCCTCCTACGGAGTAATTATTGAATCATATATAAAAAAATATCATACAAAAAATGACAAAGCAATCAATTTTATTATAATTCGTGCCTGAATATTAACGATTCATGCCAATTTTGTTTATTTTCACAATATTATGATTTAATAGACTTATGGTAATGCTTGTATAATTAATTTATTATTAATGGAAGGAGTATACAAATGAAAAATTTATCCAAATGGGTCGTACGCCTGGTTCCCATGTTATCTTCGGTGCTCTTTACCTATGCATCACTATCGGCTTCAATATGCTGCAGGGGGATACTTTATCAACCAAAAACACCAAAAAAGTTATCCTAAGTGTAATTAACCAACAACACCTTCCCAAAACCTTATCCTATTTTCATGATTAACTCATACTCGGCCCGAGCTTTGCATTAATATGGCAAGGCTCGGGTATTTATTTTTATAGATATAATGAAGCCAGCAAATTAAAATTAGAAATTAGTGTATAATGATGAAAGGCAGGTTTTATTCCCAAGGATAATTGATTTGAGGTGATATGATGCATTCAATTTATCATAAGCAGATTAAAAAGATTGAAAAGCAGGAGCAGAAATTACTTAAGCCGGTGTCTAACGGTATAATTAGCAAAAAGCTAGCACCGTTAACGGCAAAAATCGAAACTAAAATACCACCCAAATTAAAAGAGACATTGCAACAGGCTTTTTTCCAAGGCTTCCATTTGGTATTTTCCAAGGGTGATCGTATTCTTGAGAAAACCTATAATAAAAGAAAAATTCAAGCACACTATGATGTCAACAATTACACTATTGAAAAACTAGGCCCCAAAAAGCATCTTAAACAAATCGATAAGCAATCCAAGCAAAGTCGTAGGGTAAATACGTCTATTTCAATTATCGAGGGTGCCGGTTTGGGCTTGTTGGGCTTAGGCCTCCCGGATATTCCTTTATTTATCGGCATGCTATTGAAGACTATCTATGAAATCGCTCTGAGTTATGGCTTTGATTACGAGTCAGAGGAGGAGAAGATCTATATTTTGACCTTAATTAGTGGCGCATTGTTACGAGGCGAACAACAGCAAAAGTATGATGGAGAATTAGAAGAAATCGCTGCTTATATCAACTGGGAGCTGCCATTAAAACGGGAACTTGAGGGTGTTATGAAGACAACCTCCAATCATCTTTCAGAGGTTATGTTGCTAGGCAAATATATTCAAGGGTTACCGATTGTTGGTGTATATGGTGGGGTTTTGAATTTTAAGCTGATGAATCAAATAAGCCGTTATGCAAGGTTAAAATATAAAAAACGTTACATACAAAATAAATGCTGAGAGGCCGACCAAGCCTCTCAGCATTTATTTGCTTTTGATTTTTTAGTAATTATAAAGCCGAATCAAGGACATTCTCTTCGTTAGGGATTACCAGGTTGTCGCCTTTATGCTCAGCAGCAAATTTTTGCATTTCCTCAAATGAAGATATATCAAGCATTTGCAGACCCTTTTTAATGTCTTCAGGTAAACCTACATAAAAATCATAACAGGAAGTGTCTTGATCCAGCATTTCAGTCAGGGTTGTAAATTGTTGATCCAGCATGCATTTCAACTCCTTTAAGGATAGTATGTGCGAGAAATCGGTACATATTCTTGGAGATGAAGTTATCGTTTCATAAAAAAAGCAACAAAGATATAAATAAAATAAAAATTGATTTTAACAATAAAAAGAAAAAATATAATAAAAAATAATTTAACTATTGCAAGTATTGTTGAAAATTGCAATAGTTTTCTTTTTCAAAAACCAACTAAACCATACATAACAAGGGTTAATAGCTCAAGTTAAAATTATAAAATAATTGATACTATTTATGGAAATTAATAAGCAAATTAATGGAAATGCAAGTAACTTGCAGGAAGTTTGAGATTTATGTCGTATTAATAACTAGAGTTAATGATTAATGAATATAATTATTTTATTTATCAATTGAGTTTTTTCATTAAAAATTAACATATAGGGTAAAATATTTGCATGTCTCAAAAATCTAGGGGAGGGGAATACGCACAGAAAGGCAAAGGGACATCGAATGTTTATATAAACATTACAAATAAAGGTTATTGAAACTAAGGAGGAAGTTAAATCACATGGAGGCTATAGTACTTACACCTTTGCATTATATATATCTTATTGGCGTAATCGTGGTACTAGCGACGATGATTGGCCGCAAGGATACGGTTTTGCCGTGCATAATCTTCACATTTATCATGGGCTATGTAGCTCATGGCGATATTATTAGAGGTTTGCAGGCTTGTTATAATGCGTGGCTATTTTCCGGTATTGAATTCTTTGGAATTATTGCCACAATTGCAGCGATTGTTGCTATGTCGAAGTCGATGGCAGATATGGGCGCAGATTATTTAATGATGAATCCCATCGCTAAAATGATGAAAACACCCGATGCTGCTTTCTTTATTTTGGGAATTGCTATGATGATTATTACTTGGTTTATTTGGCCATCCCCTGCCGTAGCGCTCATTGGCGGCATTATGACGCCAATTGCTGTACGTATTGGTTTACCACCAATCGGTTCGGCAATCACCATGAACATTTTTGGTCATGGCGTTGCGTTTAGTATGGACTTTATAATTCAAGGTGCACCCGGTGTTACCGGCGCGGCAGCCGGGATTGAGCCCGGTCTCATTGTCGAGAAGGCCTTGCCAATATTTGTTACAGTCAGTGTGGTAGCAGTTATTTTATCTTATGTGTTCTTAA
>JAQVYP010000223.1 GCA_029004655.1 Oscillospiraceae bacterium
GGACGTGACTGCCGAGAGCATACAAGCTGCTGGCAGGACGATAATAAGCGGTGGATGCAAGACAAACAGCGTGAACACAATGTTTCGGACTGTGAGGCGCATGTACGACTATGCGATCCGTAAAGAACTATTGGAAGTCAATCCTGCGGAGGGTGTGACCTACTTCAGAGCCCTCTGTGTTAGGATAGTTGTCAGTAAGATTCCGAAGTAGTATAATTGGAGCTTGAAAAATGAATCGATTAGCAAGCTAGCGAGCGAAGAAGGAATTTCCCAACAAACTCTACGGAACTGGAGAGACGCTGCAAGAGCAACAGGAAAAGCAGCACCGGCAACAGGAGGAAATTCAGAAATGTGGAGCACGGAGGACAAGTTTCTAATCGTCGTCGAGACAGCAGGAATGAACGAAAGCGAGATCGGTGAATACTGCCGAAAAAAAGGACTATACACAGAACAGGTTAAAGCCTGGCGGGATGCGTGTATGCAGGCGAATGGTGGCGTGGCGGAAGAAGCAGCTCGTCTTAACCGTGAGTTAAAGAAGAAAGAAAAAGATGTAAAGAATCTCGAAAAGGAGCTGGGCCGTAAGGAGAAGGCTCTCGCGGAAGCGGCAGCATTGCTGGTGCTCCGAAAAAACATGGAAGCGATCTGGGGGGACCAAAAGGGCGAATGATTAGCGCCGCAGATCGCGAAAAAACAATCAAGCTAGGGTGTGTTGACACTAATGGCGAACTATGCTATAATTAATCCATGATTATTACAAACAAGCAATTTAAAAAGATTTCGCCGCATTTGCCAATTCAACGGGGCAACGTAAGTGTTGACAACTTGACCTTAGTCAACGCGATATTGTATATCGCGGAAAACGGCTGCAAATGGAGGGCACTGCCGAGTTCCTACGGAAAGTGGTATACAATATACAAACGGGTCAACCGTTGGGCTAAAAACGGTGTTTTGCAACGCTTATTCCTCGCGCTTCAAAAAGAGCAAATAGCGATTATCAACGTAGAAATACTTGCCCTTGACAGCACTTGCGCCAAGGTTCATCCCGATGGTTGCGGTGCGCTTAAAAAAACGGCAAGCAGTCTATCGGAAAAACCCGTGGCGGCTGGAACACCAAGCTTCATGTGGTATCCGCAGATGATAAAGTTATCGTAGGCATATCGCTTTCTGGTGGCGAGTGCCACGATGCACCTGAGGGGCGTAGACTTCTTGAAGATATGGGCAAATCCGAAGATTTGCTACCACTTCTTATGGATAAAGCTTACGAAGGTGACGAAACACGCTTGCTGGCTGAACTTATGGGGTATCTGCCAGTTGTGCCGCCAAAATCAAATCGTAAAGAACCATGGGAATACGATAAAGAACTTTACAAACGGCGCAATATTGTGGAGCGTTTATTCCGAAGAATCAAGGAGTTTCGTAGAGTTTTTACCCGTTACGACAAATTGGATATCATCTACTTAAGCTTTGTCTATTTCTGCTTTAGCATCATCTGGCTGAATTAGTGTCAACACACCCTAGCGAGTGCACACCCTCAGCCACAGTCTTTTCAAATTCAAACGCAGTAAAGCCACCGTAGTGGTCGCCGAGATATTCACCATCGAGGTATACTCTTGCGTATTCACTCACGGCATGGAATTTGATGCAGATGCTTCCCGACGCAAATAACTCCTTTTTATACCATCCTATTTTCTGAAACTCCATATTGGAGTGGTATCATAAAAGTGCAGTCTATTCCCCCAAGGAAAACAATGATATAATAAAACAAAGGGGGAGATAAGATGGCAAAGCAATATAGCGAGGAAGAACGTACGCAAGCAATGAAACTAGTACAATGTAACATCTAATAGTTGAATTAATAATTTTACTGTGATATGCTGTTTTCAAAGGGGATGCGCATATGCCAGTAAGGAAATATATTATTGATCTCAGCACTGAGAAAAATGATTTTCTACATAGAATTATTAAATCAGGAACATCAACAGCAAGAATCATTATGCGGGCAAACATATTACTATTATCAGATATTCACGCGAGCCAATACCATACCACGGCTGAAATTGCTGAAATGCTCCACACAACCAAAACCACAATCCAAAATGTTAGAAAATCATACGCCGAAAATGGATTTGAGTACTCCATACACCGTAAAAAGCGCACTACACCGCCAGTACCGGCTAAAGTCGATGGAGCTGTAGAGGCACATATTATAGCCCTTTGCTGTAGTCAACCGCCTGAAGGTTACGCCAGATGGTCTGTTCGACTCCTGTCAGACAAATGTGTGGAGCTTGGATTTATAGAATCCATTTCACATATGACCATCAGCCGTACTCTTAAAAAAATGAATTTAAGCCTCACCTGAAAAAATGTTGGTGCATTCCGCCGGAACAAAATGCTCAATTTGTTGCTGCTATGGAAGATGTTTTAGCAGTCTACAGCCGTCCATATAATGTGGATTATCCGGTAGTCTGTATGGATGAAAAACCACTTCAACTTCTCTCAGATGCAAGGAAAAGTATTCCTGTATCCAAAGGAAATCCTGTACGTTATGACAGCGAATACGTGAGAAATGGAACCTGTAGTATTTTTCTTTTCACAGAGCCGCTGAATGGTTGGAGATATGCCTGTGCACAAGAGCGGAGAACAAAAATTGATTGGGCGAATCAAATAAAATGGCTTCTCAATGAGCAATACCCTGATGTTAAAAAAGTTGTTTTGGTAATGGACAATCTTAACACCCATAATATATCGTCACTTTATGAGGCCTTTGAACCGCAAGAAGCATTTGCGCTGTCTCAACGTTTGGAAATTCACCACACACCGAAACATGGGAGCTGGCTTGATATTGCAGAAATTGAGCTGTCAGCCTTAGGTCGTCAATGTTTGGGAGGGCGCAGAATTGACAATTTGCAAGACCTCAATACGGAATTGCAAGCTTGGTTTGTCGATAGAAACAAGAAGCAATGTGGTGTTGATTGGCAGTTTTCTACTGATGACGCTCGAATAAAGCTCAAAAGGCTCTATCCGATTATTAACAAGAATTAGGTGTTACATGATACTAGTGGAGTGCTTTTTCCAGAAACTCAAGTGGTTTCGAAGAGGTACTACCCGTTATGATAAGCTGGACTCTTCTTTTTTAGCGTTTGTCTTGCTCGCTTCTATTGCAATTT
>JAQVYP010000224.1 GCA_029004655.1 Oscillospiraceae bacterium
TGACATCTCAAGTACATCATACGAAACCGTGCCTTTTGTCACATTTATCTTAGCTTCATATTCAGCGTTAATGTCTGAGATAACGGTTTGCATGGTCATGCCGCTTCCCGTATCATCACCGCTGAAGAAGATTCCGAAGCAGGAGCCAACAATCAGAGCAATAAGACAAATCACGATAATTACAACAACCGCAACCCAACCGCCAGCGGCAATAGCCGCAACTAACAATTGGCGGCGATCCATTGAAATTTAGTGAAAAATGTGCTATAATCAAAAGCGGTAATGAGATACAAGAAATCGTTGCATTATATGATAATCCAATGTGCTCCAAAAGCTGTACCACGTAGGCTTTTTCAAGCGGAGACTTTTGGAGACTTTCAAGGGACTATTAAGACTTGCATGAATAGGAAAAGCTGATGGTTGGAGACTTTTGGAGGCATTCAGAAGTATTTGCTTGGTTTCCCGACAATGAAGCCTAAAGATTAGTATCTTGTAACACCTAATTCCGATATTCTCGCTGGACTGATTTTTCAAGACTTCGTTGTCTAAATCGCCAACCGATTGGTTGGCCAAACCTCTGACTTCCCTATAAAAAACCATTCTCGTTGTATAATAGCATTTTAGACATTACAAGGTACTAGGTTTCCTAAAAAAGGAGTAACAGAAAATGTCCGACAAAAATCATGATAAAATTAGAAGAGACAGAATCAAATCACAGCATGATTTGATAGAACTCAAAAAAATGCAACAAGGTCAACTTCCAATTCCGCAGAAACCGAGTGAAGTTGTTGCTGAATCTTTTAAAGAAAAGAATGAGAACTTCTGGTTTTATAATAAATATAAAGTGTTGGCTATTATTATTGTGGCTGCTATTTTAGCGATAACAATAAGACAATGCATAAACAAAGAAAAATATGACTGTACGGTTGTACTTTCAATGAAACAATATGTTAGCGAAACAGCAATTTCAGCTATGGAGCAGCAACTAGAGTTGTATTGCGATGATTATGACGGAAACGGCGAAGTAAATGTAATGATTATAGATTGTGCATATGATGCTGATTCTTATGATCAACAATTGATAATGGCAAAGAGTACAAAATATCAAGTACAGTTCACTTCACCGGAGAGTGCTCTTTTTATCATAGATCAAGCGTCTTTTAACAGTTTTGACGAGCTTATGGAAGGCGGTCTTATGGATGATTCTATTGGTTTGCCGGATTGTGATGGGAAAGCTCTTGATTTAAAAGGAACAGCCTTGGATCAAGCTGTTTTAGAAGCAACAGGTGGAAATTTTATTAGTGAAGATTACTATATAGTTAAGCGTAAAATTGAAGGATCAGCAATCAGCAATAAAAAAAGTGTAAAAGAATACAATCAGCAGGCAACTGAAATAATAACAAAGATGTCACAAGCATATAAATAAAAAACAAATAAAGCCTCAGGCTTTTTTCCTGAGGCTTTACGTTTTTTTCTATAAAGATAATTAATTTGCTTGGAGGAAAATATAATGGGTTTTGATGCAACATTGGTTGTAATGGCTGCAGGAATGGGTAGCCGTTTTGGTGGACTTAAGCAGGTTGAACCGGTGGGACCAAACGGCGAAGCAATTTTGGACTTTTCGGTATATGATGCGAAAAAGGTAGGGTTCAACAAGGTCGTTTTTGTAATTAAACATCAAATTGAAAATGATTTTCGCGAATTAGTTGGAAAAAGAATCGAAAAGAAAATAGATGTTGAATATGTTTTGCAAGAAACTGATAAATTACCCGTTGGATACTCTTGCCCTGAGCAAAGAACCAAACCATGGGGAACCGGGCATGCGGTGCTGTGCTGCAGCAAAGCTGTTAAAACACCATTTGCAGTGATTAATGCAGATGATTTTTACGGATACTCAGCTTATAGCAAAATATATAAAGGCCTTAAAAATAGCCGAGATTATTGTATGGTTGGATTTCGCCTTGGAAATACTATAACCGAAAACGGATTTGTTTCTCGCGGAGTTTGCGATATTAATGGTGAAAAGCTTTTAGGAATAACCGAGCGTACAAAAATCGATTCCAAATGTCGTTACTCAGACGAATCGGATAATTTAATTCAGCTGTCTGCTGATACGGTAGTATCAATGAATATGTGGGGCTTTGGGGTAGATGCCTTTAAATTTTTTGAGAGGGATTTTAAATTATTTTTAGATTCTAATATCTCTAGTGAAAAGGCTGAGTTTTATTTGCCCAGCGTTGTTGATAAATTAATTAAATCGGGCGAAAAAAGCGTAAATGTTCTGGTTGCTGAAGATAAATGGTACGGTGTTACATATAAAGAAGATAAACAAGGTGTTGTTTCGACAATCAAATCTTTGGTTGATTCAGGCGCATATATTGGAATTTAATTTGGTTGCGGAAAATTTGCGATAGATTTTTTGTGAGGAGAATAAATATGTTTGATGAAATTAAATCAGCTGCATCTGCGGCAGTTAAAGAGCTTGTTGATGTAGCAAAATTGGATTCAGGAGATTTATTGGTAATTGGCTGCTCATCAAGCGAGATTTGCGGGCAAAAAATCGGCTCTGATTCAAGCCCGGATGCAGCACAAGCAGTATTCGATGCAATCTATCCAATTCTAAAAGAAAAGAATATTTTTATAGCGGCACAATGTTGTGAGCATCTTAACCGTGCATTGATTGTTGAAAAAGAACTTGCGACTAAGTTGTGTTTGCAACAGGTTAATGTTGTTCCGCAACCCAAAGCAGGCGGTTCATTTGCAACCTGTGTTTATAAAAATCTCGAAAAACCAGTGGCGGTTGAGGAAATTGCGGCGGATGCAGGTTTGGATATAGGCAGCACCTTGATAGGTATGCACCTAAAGAGGGTTGCAGTTCCGGTTAGATTGTCAGTAAAACAAATCGGCGAAGCAAATATCACAGCTGCACGCACGCGACCTAAATTTATCGGTGGCGAAAGAGCCGCTTATGACACAAAAATGCTTTAAAAACAAACTGAATCAGATAACGACGGATATATAATAGGGTAGCACTAATACTAATCTCAAATAAAAACGTAGATATCTTTACGGTCTAGTTTTCGTCCCGCCGCGTTGTCGTCGTCGGCGGGCGCCAGCCCGCTGTCCTCCTCCGCCTTGCGGGACAAAAACTATCCTCGCA
>JAQVYP010000225.1 GCA_029004655.1 Oscillospiraceae bacterium
ATGATTTAATTGTTCATAACTACGGTCCGGGTCGCAGTTTCGCCTCACTTCATGTTGAGGTTCCTATGGATATAGATATCGTGCGTTGCCATGAACAAATTGATTTGTGTGAACGCTATATTCTGGAAAAGTTCCGAATAGAAACCGTTATCCACATGGACCCAATTGCAACCAATGACGAATATGTAAATTGCATCAGGCTAAAACTTAAGCAAAAAATATATGAGTTTGACAGTTCACTTCATATTCATGATTTTCGTGTTGTACAAGGTGAAAAGCGAACAAATTTGATTTTTGACGTCGTTATTCCACAAAAATATTGTTTGAGCGACGAGGAGTTATCTAATCAAATTTCGAGAATTGCAGAGGAAATTGATGATACTTTTTATTGTGTTATAACTATTGATTTGGACTATACTTCTCACCAAAACAAGTGATATTGTAATTACTGTCATACTAATTCCAAATAAAAATCAACCAATCTTCGCGGTCTTTTGTTTGCGAGACTGCGTTGTCGTTCTCGGCGGGCGATAGCCCGCCTTCGTCCTCCGCCTTGTCTCACAAACAAAATCCTCGCAAATCTTGGTCACTTTTTAATTGGAATTAGTATCACACCGCATTTTAAAGCTATTTTTATAAGAAGGTGACCGGGCAATGGATTGGATCGATGTCATTTTAATGGTAATTTCTTTTGCATTTTTATTAACAGTTACCATTGGCCTACTACACCGCGCTTTTCGTGATTATGTTGGAAAAGAAAAAGCCGCTGAGGCAAAGCTGATTGATAAATACAGCACCAGATCCTTCCGGCAGGGAAAGTATCAATCCGGTTACGTTACAACAAATATACTTGTCTTTTATGTAAAGGGAAGAACACACAAATTCGAAGTGGATTTTTTAGCTTATGACTTCTTAGAAAAAGGTCAGCTTGGAATACTTAAATACAAAGGCAGCAGATACATTGATTTTAATTAATAATCAAAACTTATACAGACAAAATATTAAGGAGCGCTAAACTGAACTGCGTTCCTTTTTGTTGACTTTATATCCTGCGGGCGGTAGTATTATATCAGATTTGAAAGGAAACGGAAGAACACAATGACAGACGTTATAGTAGTTGGAGCGGGCGCTGCCGGAATGGCTTTTTCAATCCTTGCAAAGCGGCAAAATCCCAATCTTGAAATTTTGCTGATTGAATCACGCGACCGTGTTGGCAAAAAATTAATCACCACAGGTAACGGTCGCTGCAACATAACAAACAGCGATTATGATATAATGCGCTATCACGGTAAAAATCCTCAGTTTGCAAACTCGGCTCTCTCGGGATTTCCGCCCGCAAAACAAGCGGAGTTTTTCTCGTCCTTGGGAGTTCTGGTCGACTTTGAACAGGACGGTCGAGCATATCCGCTGTCTGGTCAGGCGTCGTCAGTAGTCGACGCATTGAGATTTGCGTTGGACGAGCTTGGAGTTGAGGTTTTAACTTCAACTAGTGTAAACAAAATCAAGAAATCTGATAATGCGTTTATTGTGAATACAGAAGGAAATGACTATTACTGCCATTCGGTTGTTATTGCCTGCGGGGGTATTGCCGGAGGAAAGCTTGGAAACGAATCTGGGTATACTTTGCTTAAATCTCTGGGACATTTAATTTTAGAGCGCCGTCCGTCCATAGTCCAGATTAGGACCGATTTAACCTTTGTCAAGCAACTAAAGGGAATCAAGGTTACGGGAAATGTCTCTGTTTTAGACAATGGTAACAAGTTAAAAACAGAATTCGGCGAAATTCTTTTTTGCGAATACGGGCTTTCTGGTCCTGCTATCTTGCAGCTTTCCAGGCTTATCAGCTTTAATCAAACCAGCGAAATTTCATTGGATTTTGTGCCGGCTTACAGCGAGTTTGATTTAGTTAAAATGATGTTAATCCGCAAGTCAGACCTTTCGCTTCGCCCTGTCAGCGAATTTTTTACCGGTTTTCTTAATAAGCGGCTCGGTCAAGTAATTGCAAAATATTGCGAAATTGATATTCGGGAATTGGTTTCTGATTTAACAACAAAAGAAATTGCAGTTTTGGCTCATACTATAAAAGAGTTTAGAATTGCCGCAATCGGCACCACCGGTATGAGCAATGCACAGGTTACCGCCGGCGGCGCCGACACAGATCAGTTTTTCGACACAACTCTTATGTCAAAAAAGACAAAAGGACTGTTTGCCATTGGCGAAGTTCTTGACATTGATGGCGACTGTGGCGGATTTAATCTTTCATGGAGCTGGGCCAGCGCAAACGCCGCTGCAAACGGTGTTTGTAAATATATTAAGGAATTGAACAAATGATAATTTTAAAAAATATAAATCTTCCACTTGAAACGGATTTCAGTAATTTGACCGAAACAATGGCAAAATTGCTGAATGAGCCTGTTACTAATATTAAGAGTGCCTCTCTTCAAAAAAAAGCCTTGGATGCTCGTAAAAAGAATGATATTCATTTTGTTTGCTCGGTGTTGGTTGCTGTGCACGAGAATGAGGAACAGCTAATAATCAACAACAAAAGATATTCTCCCGAAAAATATGAAAAAGCACCTTATATTTTTGCCTCTGTAAGTATTACTCCGAAATACAAACCTGTTGTGGTTGGCTTTGGACCTGCCGGAATGTTTGCCGCTTTAACTCTGGCCAAGGCAGGACTTTGCCCTATTGTTCTGGAGCAAGGTGAAGATGCAGACAGCCGCCATGCCTCGGTTAAAGAATTTTGGAACGGTGGCGCTTTGAACCCCAACTCAAATGTTCAGTTTGGCGAGGGTGGAGCGGGCACATTTTCTGACGGAAAGCTTAACACAGGCATTAAAGATGAAAGATGCCAAACCGTTCTGGGTTTGTTTGTGGAATTCGGTGCAAAGGAATCAATTACTTATGATTCAAAGCCTCACATGGGCACCGATATACTGCTGAATATCGTCAAAAACTTGCGTGCGCAAATTGTATCTCTCGGTGGTGAAGTGCGTTTCCTCAACAAACTTTTGAAAGTCAAGCAGACAACTGAAAATCTTGTTGAGCTTATTGTCGGCTCACCTGACGGTGAATATGAAATATTGAGTAGCCACGTTGTTTTGGCACTCGGCCATTCGGCTCGTGATTCGTTCGAAATGCT
>JAQVYP010000226.1 GCA_029004655.1 Oscillospiraceae bacterium
TGGATGTAATCAATCTCGCAAAAGATTCGGGATATACGCCAATTATTTCCCATCGCTCCGGAGAGACCGAGGATACTTTTATTGCAGATTTAGTAGTCGGAACAGGGGCAGGATTCCTTAAATCCGGCGCACCGTGCCGTACGGATAGAGTATGCAAATATAACCGACTGTTAAAAATTGAAAATGACTTGTATTATTAACAAAATGCCGTGATGAAAATCGCGGCATTCTTTTTGTAAGTTTATACTAATTCCAATTAAAAAGTGACCAAGATTTGCGAGGATTTTGTTTGTGAGACAAGGCGGAGGACGAAGGCGGGCTATCGCCCGCCGAGAACGACAACGCAGTCTCGCAAACAAAAGACCGCGAAGATTGGTTGATTTTTATTTGGAATTAGTATTAGGATTTGATGTTAATATTTGTAAATATTTTCACTGAAAATTAATATAGTTAAATGGTGAAATAAAGTTTGACTTTTATCTGAATCAGTGTATAATGTTAGTAGAGGCTAACTTAGCCTAGGCTAACTTCCGAGGAGTGTTATGGATGGAAATAACCGCAGATAAATTAAAATACCACATAGAAGCTACTGTAAAATCGCTTGCTTGCAGCGGAGCATTGAGAAGAAGAATAATAGATATGGGAATTACACCGGGTGCCACAATAATTCTTCGCAAAAAGGCACCTTTCGGTGACCCGCTTGAATTTAATGTTCGCGGATATGAACTTAGCATTCGCAAAACAGAGGCAGAAAAAATTGTTGTTGATGTTAACAAAGGGGGTAAAGAATAGTGCCTTTTCATATAGCACTCGTTGGAAATCCGAATTGCGGGAAAACGACATTATTCAATGCAGTTACCGGTTCTTCACAATATGTAGGTAACTGGCCCGGAGTAACTGTCGAAAAAAAAGAAGGCAAATTCCGCCACAACGGACTGGATGTTGTTATGGTTGACTTGCCGGGAATTTATTCACTTTCACCATATACTCCGGAGGAAATAGTTTCAAGAAGCTATGTTCTTGAGAGCCCGCCGGATTTGATAATCAACATCGTTGATGCCACAAATCTCGAGCGAAACTTGTATCTTACCACACAGCTTGCAGAGCTTGGTCGCCCCATGATAATCGCGCTTAACATGATTGATATGCTGAGAAGTAGAGGCGTGCAAATTGATACAAAAGCTCTTGAAAAGCAACTTGGCATTCCGGTTTGTCCGATTTCGGCGGCAAAATCCAAAGGCATTGATGAATTGATACATAGAAGCATGCACATGCTGCATGATATAGCCCATGTTGAGTCGGTGAAAAACGAGGGTACTTTTCAAAGCAGAGCGGCTGTTCTCCATAGCGAGCTTCACAGCTTGCACACCGACCTGAACACTCAAATGGAATCATATCATCCGGTTGTAAAAAGCTTTTATGAATGGAATATCACATCGGCGATAGAAGCGATAGAGGATATAATTGTCGCGATTCCATCGGTCAAAAAAACTGTTAGGTTTACTGCTGTAAAAATTTTCGAGGGCGATCCTTTAACAATAGGTTCGCTGGAAATTGATAAAGAGCAGCGAAAACTGATTGATTCTATTTTGGATAGCGTAAGGGAAACGGAATTTGTTGACCGCCAGATGATGATAGCAGATCAGCGATATAAATTCATTTGTAAATTATGTGATACTGTGGTCAAAAAAAGCAAATTTCCAACCGTTTCGATGTCTGATAAGATTGACAGGGTTTTAACGCATAAGTTTTTGGCAATACCGATGTTCTTTGCAATAATGATGGTAATATTTTTTGCGACATTTGGTTCATTTGGCAGCTTCTTAACCGATAAGGTTGATTTGTTGATAAATACGATAATTGCAGATGCGATAAGAAATGCTTTGACAAATGTGGGTGCGGCCAGTTGGGCAATCAGTCTTTTGTGTGATGGAATGATTGCAGGTGTTGGTGCGGTAATTTCGTTCTTGCCCCAAATTATGTTGCTGTTTTTTTTCCTATCTATTCTGGAAGACAGCGGGTATATGTCCAGAGCAGCGTTTATTATGGACAGACCTCTTCGCAAAATCGGACTTAACGGACGTTCATTTGTACCAATGCTTATGGGATTCGGCTGCACAGTGCCGGCGGTTCTCGCCACGCGAACGCTGGAAAACGAACGCGATAAACGCTTGACAATATTATTGACTCCGTTTATGTCTTGTTCGGCAAAGATGCCGGTATATGCGATGTTCATTCACGCTTTTTTCCCCAAACACCGTGCGCTGATTGTTTTTGCAATTTATATCCTTGGAATTCTGCTTTCAGTTTTGACAGGATTCATATTAAAACACACAGCCTTTAAAGGCGATGAAGCGACCTTCGTTCTGGAGCTTCCACCGTATAGGCTCCCTACCCCGAAAGGACTTGCGTTGCATGTTTGGGAAAGACTAAAGGACTTTTTGCAAAAGGCCGGCACAATTCTTTTGGCCGCCAGTGTTATAATTTGGTTCTTGCAGTCGTTTGATTTGTCACTCGATATAACAAGTGACAGTTCTAACAGCATTCTTGCAATGTTGGGCACGGCGGTAGCACCGATTTTTGCTCCGTTGGGATTTGGCTTCTGGCAGGCAGGGGTTGCATTACTGACAGGAATTGCAGCAAAAGAATCGGTAGTAAGCACATTTGGAATTCTGTTTGCGGCAGCAGATGATACAGCTCAAGCAGCCGCACTTTCTTCTGTATTTTCACCGCTTGCCGCCTTCTCATTCATGGTTTTTGTGCTTTTGTATATTCCATGTTTTGCGGCGGTTTCAACCATAGCCAAGGAATTACGTTCTGTTAGATACACAATTCTTTCAATTTGTATACAGCTGGGGTCCGCTTGGGTAATATCATTTTTGGTATATCAATGCGGTAGCTTGCTGGGGCTTTAATGAATCAGAATCGGGGGGATTAATTAGTGTTAGGAGATATTATAACGGCAATTATTGTGATAGTCGCTATTGGATCGATAATTGTTGCAATTGTTTATAAAGTAAAGCACAAAGGTTGCTGTGGGGGTGGAAGTTGCTCCGGATGTTCGGTTAAAGATTGCCCTTCTAAAAAGAAATAGTATTAAGCCTCTCTGATTATGAACAGTCAATGT
>JAQVYP010000227.1 GCA_029004655.1 Oscillospiraceae bacterium
GATTCCCAAGGAAGAACAGTTAATTTTAAAAACACGATTATAATCATGACATCAAATATCGGTGCAAGACTAATAACCGATAAGAAAAAAGCATTGGGATTTGGACAATCTGAAGAATCCGAAAAGCAATACTCTGAAATTAAAGATGATGTTATGGCAGAATTAAAACGCGAATTCAGACCTGAGTTTTTAAATCGCGTTGACGATATTATTGTTTTCCATAAATTAACGCATGATGATATTTGTGAAATTGCAGAACGCATGTTGGAATCTTTGAAAAAGCGGCTTGCTGAGCTTAAAATTGATATTAGTTTTGACAGGACCGCCATTGAAAAGGTTGCTGACTCTGGGTTTGATCCGCTTTATGGTGCCCGTCCTTTGAGAAGAGCTATTCAAAGCAACATTGAGGATGCACTAAGTGAAAAAATGTTGAATAACTCAATCAAGTCAGGAGAAAATGTGGTTTGCAAGGTAGAAGATGGTGTTTACACCTTCGAAAAACACTAAAATAATAATCATCAGCGTATCATAGGACAAATATTATCGCATATTATAGTGCGAGGTGATATTTATGTCCAAAGTATATATACCTAGCTTTAATACAAGCAGAAATAAATGTGCGTACGGTGATAGTGAAAACATACACTGTAAAAAATTTGTTGATTTATTATGTTGCTTTTTAAAAGCTAATAGTATTGACTATATGGTGGGGAAAGCTAAAACTATTGATGATGCGGCGAGTGAATGTAATGAATACGATCCCGATATTTATTACTCGCCGCATACAGCATGGTCGATGAGACACGACAGCAGGTTCTCGGCTCTATATGTTTTTTCGGCTCAACCAACTTCTATAGCTTTCCGAGCATCAGACAAAATCCGAAGAAGAAGAGAAGCAATTTATCCTCGCTCCGTGTTTATTAATCAAAACAGGCAAGACCCTGAAATAATAGCTACAAAGATTCCGACTATATTAGATTACATAGTTTTTCATGATAATGATGAGGAAGCGCTTTTCTTCCATAATAATATGGTTGAAATTGCCGCGGCGGTCGCAATGGGTTTTTGTGATTATTTTGGATTGATTTTTATAGATCCCAAAAATATACCACGATCAATATCCGAAACCGAAAGCTCAGGAAAACTATCAATGCTGCTATATGAATTAAAAGACCTTATATTACGCTATTCACAAGAATAGGTTTGTAATATTTATCAAAATTTGAAATGCATAAATTTGTTTTAATTCTTAATAAAGTTAAATTTAAAGTAATTGAATAAATACATGTGCAAAATCAAAAAAATATGATATAATAATCGCAATGATATAGCTTTTATATTATTTTGTAAATTCGGTTAACAAGTTTTTTGCCGCATTTATTTAGGTTTAAATGATATCAGGTTATTCTAAGCTTCATGAAATAATAATAATAATAAAAACAATAAAATGTTATTCGCACTGATATATATTAATCTGTGCGAAGAAATGGAGAAAGTAATGAAAAATAAAAGCTTAATCGTTTTGGCAGTGGTGGCTGCTGTGGTAATTATTTTAATTGGAACTTTTGTTGGTTCATACAACGGCTTGGTTAATAAGCAGACCAACGTGGACGAAAAGGCAGCAACAATTCAAGCTGATTTGCAACGGCGCAATGACCTAATTCCTAATCTTGTTACAACCGTTAAGGGATATGCAACACATGAAGAAGATGTTTTTACTGCAATAGCTGATGCAAGAAGCAAGCTTGCAGGCGCGGGCACAATTCAAGAACAATCAGCGGCAAATTCTGCTATGGACTCGGCACTGTCCAGACTTCTTGTTGTTGTAGAAAATTATCCCGATTTAAAGGCTAATCAGAGTTTTATTGCTCTTCAAGATACACTTGAAGGAACAGAAAACCGTATTAAAGTATCAAGAGTTGATTATAATGAAGCTGCAGCAGTTTATAATGCATCTATAAGAAAATTTCCTACAGTTATTATAGCCGGTATGTTTGGCTTTGAAAAGGTTGATTTGTTTCAAGCAGAAGCTGCTGCGCAAGAAGCCCCAGTAGTAAGCTTTTAAATAATGACTTTTTTGGAGGACTAGATGAAAAAAACAATTTCATTGTTGTCGGCAACCATTATTTTATGCGGTGTGTTTTTATTGGGTGCTACTTATCCAACGCCGACAACGTATTTTGCGAATGACTTTGCAAATGTCATTTCTGCTGAGGATGAGCAGAATATTAATGATTATGGCTTGCAATTAAATGATAAAACACAAGCCCAGGTTGTTGTTGTTACTGTTGAATCGCTGCAGGGTCAAGATATTGAAACCTATTCTTTAAATCTTGCCAGACAGTGGGGAATAGGTGATAAGCAGGATGATAACGGCGTTTTGATTCTGCTCTCTCTAAGTGAGCGCAAAATTCGAATTGAAGTCGGATATGGACTTGAAGGTGCGTTGCCGGATTCCAAAACAGGCAGACTTCTTGATAATTATGCCATACCTTATCTTGAGGAAAACGATTTTTCAACAGGACTAAAAGGTGTTTATTATGCTGTAGTTAATGAAGTGTTTAACGAATATAACGTGGAACCGGATGAAAATTATACAGCAATTAGAGAGCAATATACTGATACGGGTGATTTGTTCAGTAAAATTAGATCGGTCATAGCAATTATTGCAGTATTATTTTTTATAACCATGTTCATAGGTGGTGGCAGAGGCAGATTCGGAAGATTTTTCTTCTTTCCAATGTTCTTTGGACCGGGAGGCCGTGGCGGCGGAGGTGGCTTTGGCGGAGGCGGTTTTGGCGGAGGCGGTGGATTCTCCGGTGGCGGCGGCGGTTTTGGCGGCGGCGGAAGTTCAAGAGGATTTTAATAATTATAAGAGCGGATTCCACATTTGCCTGTTAATTTCACGAGGATTATAATTTATATTATTGCGGTACGGCATTAAGCTGTGCCGCATTTTTACTTTATTTGTCTGGGTTAAACTGTTAATCAGTGCATAAGGTGTATAGTTCCTGCAAATAATCACTCTTTTTAAACAAAATAAATAATATTTTAAATTTAGTGGAAATATAGCAGTCAGATATGTTATAATATCAAGGTTTGATGTTATAT
>JAQVYP010000228.1 GCA_029004655.1 Oscillospiraceae bacterium
AAAACAGCGGGGCAAGAGCGTCTATCATATCAAGCGGTGTCATAGCCGTCTGAGACTTTTCCTTTGCTGCAAAATCACCGGCAAGAGCGTGAATGGAGACACCACAAACGGCAGATTTTTGCGCGGATAAACCGCTTGCAAGAAGTGCGGCCATTATTCCCGAAAGCATATCTCCACTACCTGCAGTTGCCATTCCCGGGTTACCAAAAAGGCAAACCGAAATTTTTTCATCCGGTGTTGCAATCAAAGTATTGGCACCTTTTAAGACCGTGACGGCACCACTTAAAGCTGCAATTTTTTTGACACTGTTTAACCGATCAGTTTGAATATCAGCGGCTCGACAGCCAAGAATTCTCGCAGCTTCACCAGGGTGTGGCGTCAAAATAACATTTGCTCCATACTGTTTTATAATATCTATGCGTGAAGCAATTGCATTTATGCCATCTGCATCTAAAATTAGCGGTACACGTGCGTTTTTAATAATGCCTTCAACGATTGAAGTAACATCGTAACCTGTACCCACTCCACAACCGATTACGGCACTGCATGATTTATTGACCTCCGATATAATTTTAGGCAGCTCTGACATCGACAATGTTCCGTCTGCGGTTTGTGAAAGGGGACAACACACCGCTTCGAGAACTGATGATCCGACAATATTGTAAATACTATCCGGAATAATTAACTTTGCAAGACCAACGCCGCTGTGAATAGCCGCTTTGGCCGCAATGACTGCGGCTCCTGCCATTCCGTAGCTACCGCACACAAAGCAGGCGGTACCGCAATCTCCTTTGTGGAATGTTTTTTCTCTTTTTGGAAGCAATGACTTAACATCGGATTTTTCAATAGTGTTCATTATTTCTTGCTGTGATTCAACTGCAACTGACGGCATTCCGATTGAGGCAGATACAACATTACCGCATTTAATGGCGGCAGGGAACAACACATGACACGGCTTTAAAGCTACAAATGTTACCGTTAAATCGGCATTCACACATGCGCCGCAAACCTTCCCGTCGTCGCTTGAACAGCCGCTCGGCAAATCCAAAGAAACAACCTTTGCATCTGACATATTAATTTCATTAATAACTGAAAGGTAGGGTTCACCAGGGCTTCCTTTGAAACCTGTTCCGAAAATAGCATCAACAATGACATCGCTGTTCATTATAATATCACTTGATAAGTGATTGTCTAATTCAAAATTAACAGCGATTAACCCTAAATCCGCCGCTCTGGAGGCCATTTCAACAGAACTGGGAGTAGACGGACTTCCCCCAACCTGAATAACTTTAACAATGCAGCCGTTTTCTTTCATTTTTCGTGCAACAACATATCCGTCACCACCGTTGTTTCCTTTGCCGCAAACAACGGTTATTTTAAGTCCTGTTACGTTAAATTTGCTCTTTATTACCCTCGATGCTGCCGCGCCGGCGTTCTCCATTAATCGTAGCCAGCTTAGTCCCTGTTTTACTGAAATTTCTTCGGCGGATCTTACTTTTTCGGAAGACAAAACTTTCATCAATGTAAACCTCCGGTAATTTTTAGATTTTTATACTATTCTACGTTTAAAGGGTAGATAAGATTTGCGAGATCATTTTTTGTCCGGAAAGGACGAGGAGAACAGCGGGATTTCTACCCGCCGCCGACTGGACGCAGCAGGCTGAAAAATGATCCTCAAAGATGTTTATTCTTTAACTGGAGAACAGTGCTTTTCGTCAATCATCGAAACAACCACTGCTGCCGCATAATTATCGGTATGAGTTAAACTTAAAGAAAAGGTTTTTCCCTCTACAAGCTTTTTGATATTATCCGAAAAGATAAGCTTAGGAGCACCGAATTCATTATGAACAACTTCGACCTCACTCAGCTTGAAACCGATAATACCTGTGCCGAGTGATTTTGAAAATGCCTCTTTGGCTGCAAACCATGCTGCGGCAGACAAAATTTGTTGTTTTGGGCTTTTTGTTTTTAAACTAGCTATCTCGTTATTACCAAAAACCCTCTGCAAAAACAGAGGGTTCTCTAAAGATTTTTTAATTCTGTTTGTTTCGACTAAATCAATTCCCGTTGAAAGCATCTCTACTCACCTGTCTTGGAAGGTATTTTTTCATGCCCTCAGATGTTTTATCATTAGGTGAAAAAATAACAAGTACAAGGCCTTGGTCTTTATGCCTAACAACGGCGAACATTGAATTCTCATCAACATTACATACGAAATAAGTTTTTGAATAGCTTATGTTTGCATGTTCTGCCGGATTATATTTTCCCATACGCTCAACATCTGCACATTTAAAGTTAAGCATACGCTTTCTTTTGCGCTTTGCAGTAATTCTGTCAATATCAATTTCACCGTTGGTAAGAATGTATTCATACTCAATATTTAATTTATTGGATAGAAACCATGCAAGATAAATGTCGCCAGCCATAAGTAACAGAACTATTGTGCCGAAAGAACCCATTAATAAGGTAAGAACAATGAGAATTAAGATGGCCACAAACCAAATTAAAACTTTCAAAGCAAGGTTTTTACCTGTGTTTTTAATAGTAACTAATTGTTCATAAAATGTATCCAAGTATGACACTCCTTTATTTGTATATCATTAATTTCGCTAATGAATATAATAACAATATATAGGGTTATTATATCACGGTTTTAGCTATATGCAAATAGATTATTTTAAAAATGAATAAATAGTTCTTGAAAATGTTAAAATATAATGGTATCATAAATTAAATAAAGCTCGGTAGTCCCGAGTGCTTAAATGCGATGACGAAGAAAAGTAGTCCGTTTTACACTAATCAAAATTAAAATGATTGCAAAGATTGTATGATTTTTAGTTGGAATTAGTCTTATGAGCGTAAAGAGAAGGTGTGCCTTGGGCTGTAAGCCACCTACGCTTCAATCGGGTGAAGTTCACTTCCGAGCAGCGGTACTGAAATTATTTAAGATTAGGTTCTGTCGGTTTGACACCGTTATTTGTCGAAAGAGTGTTTGCTCCTATTATCAGCAAAAATCTGGGTGGTACCGCGGAGTCTGTGTTTTACAGCTTCGTCCCTTTACGGGACGGGGCTGTTTTTTTATACATATAAG
>JAQVYP010000229.1 GCA_029004655.1 Oscillospiraceae bacterium
GAGTCTTTGTGAGGAAGTCCGTGGTATAGGTTTTCTGCAACAGGGCATCTCCAATATACTTTTCATTTCGCAAAATCTGATTGATATTGCTGGTATGCCATTTTTCATTTCCGGCACCATTAAGAATACCATCAGCCTCAAGGCCACGGGCTATTTTTAGCATACTGGCACCTTCGAGGTATTCCCGGTATATGCGTTTTACGACTTCGGCTTCTTCTGGAACAATGATAAGTTTCTTTTTTTCATTCTTGGTATAACCAAGGAACCGTGAACAGTTTATTTGGATTTCACCCTGCTGGTAACGGTATTGCAGGCCTAACTTTACATTCTGGCTTAAAGATTGGCTTTCCTGTTGGGCAAGGGACGCCATGATGGTGAGCATGATCTCACCCTTGGAATCCATGCTATCAATGTTCTCTTTTTCAAAATATACGGGTATGTTTTTATCTTTCAGCTTTCTGATGTAATTCAAGCAATCGACTGTGTTTCTCGCAAATCGGCTTATCGACTTCGTGATTACCTTGTCTATTTTACCCGCCATGCAGTCGTCAATCATGCGGTTGAATTCTTCACGTTTTTTCGTGTTGGTGCCGGAGATGCCGTCATCTGCATAGATGCCAGCCAACTCCCAATCGGGGTGGCTGTTTATGTATGCAGTATAGTGAGTAATTTGCACCTCGTAACTGGTTTCCTGTTCATCACTATCAGTGGAAACACGGCAGTAAGCAGCCACACGGAGTTTCGGGTTTTCTTCATCCCTCTTTGCAAAACCGGCTTGTTTCCTTGCTGGAAGTAGTGTAACAGTCATTTTATCTTCCATTTCTCGGTTCCTCGCTTTCTATCAGGCTGTAGGCAAACTCTGCCTGCTGGAATGGGTCGTCAAACTGTTCAGTCCCCCTGATGGTGCGGAATGTAGAGGGATAGACGACATCTTCTTTTACTTCTGGTTTACGGATTCGGCCGAGTTTTTCTGCCCGCCTGATACGTTCCACTTCGACAGCCTCAAAAGTGTCGGTGTAGATAATCGCCGGATAATACTCATCGCCAAGATAGTATTTATTCCGGAGCATCCTGCCGATTCCCGCGTGGAAGGCTGTGATACCCGCTTTCTTTGCAGCAGTTGCCAGTGAATCGCCGGTCAGGTAAGACTGAAATAATGTTTTTATTTGCTCGGCGGCTTCTATATCAACAACTGCTTTTCCGTTTTCAATACGGTAACCAAATGGTGTGTGGCTCATTTATCTCACCGGCCTTTCTTTCAGTGTAATGCCGCATTTTAATTCGAATCCAATCTCCGACCGGGAATAAACAATAATCCGTTCCACAAAGCGGGTAAACAGTTTATCGTCAAAGCATTTCAGCATTTGCGACTTTGTAGCGTATTGTAGAAGTTCACCCACCTCATGCAGGTTTATATTGTCACTGTTTATGAAGCGGGATATGGATTCCTTCCGACGCTTGATGCGTTCGGCTTCCTGCAGGAGTTCATTATTCCCCTTCTTAAAAACGGCAGGCTCAAGGTAATCTTTGGTCATAAGACCAACCAGCACCTTTCGCTGTTCAGCATTTTCTTCGAGCTTTTTTTCGAGGTCATGTAGCTTTGCCACGCTGTCTTCTGAGTTGATACCACGAAGGCCCATCAGCAAGGGCTTTAAAACGGTTTGGTGGCCGTAGATGAGCTTGTTCATCATGGTTACAAACGCATATTCAAAATCCGTCTCCGGAATGTATTTCATGGAGCATTTTTTGGTGTCCTCTATATGATTGGTACAGCACCATGCGATAGTATGCTTGCCGGTGGAGTGTATGCGGCGCTTGAACTTGCCGCCGCACTGGCCGCAGATGATTTTACCCGAAAATGGATAGCGGTTCTGATACTTTTTGTTCTGCTTTTCCAATCCTTTTTCCTTACCGCGTTGTTCTATAATATCCTGTGCGGCTTCAAAATCCTCATGGCTTATAATCGCATCATGATGATTTTTAATCAGGTATTGGTCCTTTTCACCGTAATTGTAATGACGGTTGAAGTATGCATCGGTATAGGTTTTTTGAAAAATTGCATCTCCGGTATATTTTTCATTGCCGACCATCCCGCGAATAGTCGTCGCCGTCCAGCAGCCGCCTTTCTTGGATGGCACGGCTTGGCGGTTCAATTCACTTGCAATTTTGCCTGTGCCTTTGCCAGACAGAATTGAGGAGAATACAAAACGAACAATTTCTGCTTGTGTTTCATTCACTATTAGTTTTCCGTCAACGGTATCGTATCCATAGGGTGGATAGGAAATCTTGAAGGTTCCGTTTTGGAACCTGCGCTTTACCGACCATTTACTGTTTTCCGCAATGGAGACCGACTCGCTTTCAGCCAGTCCACTTAGGATTGACAGCATGAGTTCATTTTCCATCGAACCGGTGTTGATATTCTCCTTCTCAAAATAAATGAAAATGCCAAGGTCAAGCAGCTTTCTGACCAGTTCCAGACAGTCCGTTGTGTTCCTTGCAAACCGGCTAATGGACTTTGTTACGATGAAGTCAATTTTCTTGTTTTCGCAGTCAGCAATCATGCGAAGCAGCTCCAGCCGCTTTTCCTTTTTCGTGCCGGTGATGCCTTCGTCATAATAAAGCCCGGCAAAATCCCAATCAGGATTTGCTTTAATATAGGCTTCGTAGTGCTTTATCTGTGTATCGAGACTAACAAGCTGATCATCACTATCGGTGGATACACGGCAGTAAGCCGCAACCCGCAGTTTGGGACACTCTGTAAAATCAGACGTATTTTCAGTGATTTTCGTTACCTTTTTCAACTTTTCACCTCCTTGTCAGTGTGACATATTACCTCTGAAGTTCAGCAATATCAACGGTTTTCGGGCATAATCTGTGCCAGCGCAGGTGAGAAAGATTTGCGGTTTAATGCGGTTATCTTGTTGAATTCCGACAAGGAAATAAGTCCGTTTTGGAGCATGAAGTCGAGTATCCGCTGCGCTCTTACATAATCCACTTCGTGTTGTAATTGCTCCTGCGAAATTGGCTTCTTTTCATAATTGATCTCCAAACTTTCAC
>JAQVYP010000230.1 GCA_029004655.1 Oscillospiraceae bacterium
TGATAATTATAAAAAGGGGAAGCCTCAAAAAGCTTCCCCTTTATCATCAAAATTATTATTGAATATAGCCTAATAATAACTTATTTATTTTGCAAATACTCATGAATTGAATTTGCGGCGATTTTCCCGGCTCCCATTGCCAAAATAACTGTTGCGGCACCTGTTACAGCGTCTCCTCCGGCATAAACAGCGTCTTTGGTTGTTTTCATGTTTTCATCTACAATAAGGCATCCACGCTTGTTTGCCTCAATACCCTCTGTAGTGCTGCGAATAAGCGGATTTGGTGATGTTCCAAGAGCCATGATAACTGAATCAACATCCAAAACGAACTCTGAGCCTTCAACTGCAATAGGTCTTCTTCTGCCCGAAGCATCAGGTTCTCCCAACTCCATTTTAACGCATTCAAGCCCTGTAACAAAGCCTTTTTCATCGGCAACTATCTTTTCCGGATTGCAAAGGAGTTTGAACTCAATACCCTCCTCCATTGCATGATGAACTTCCTCTTTTCTCGCTGGCATCTCTTCCATTGAACGACGGTAAACAATATAAACATGCTCTGCGCCCAAGCGTTTTGCACATCTGGCGGCATCCATTGCCACATTTCCGCCGCCAACAACAGCGATTGATTTGGACTTGTTGATTGGTGTATTATAACCCTCTAAATATGCCTTCATAAGGTTAATTCGAGTCAAGAATTCGTTGGCAGAATAAACGCCGACACTGCTTTCGCCCGGTATTCCTAAGAACTGTGGCAATCCGGCACCGGAACCGATAAATACGGCTTCATAGCCCATGCTGATTATTTCATCAACGGACAGAACCTTACCAATTACCATGTTTGTCATGATTGTAACGCCCAAATCCTTAAGACCGTCGATTTCCTTGTGAACAATTTTTTTAGGCAAACGGAATTCAGGAATACCGTAAACCAACACGCCGCCGGCAGTATGGAATGCTTCAAATATTGTTACTTCATAGCCTAACTTTGCAAGGTCGCCGGCACAGGTAAGTCCGGAAGGACCTGCACCGATAACGGCAACTTTTTTGCCGTTTGATTGCGGTTTTTGTGGTTTCTCATGCTCACTGTTCATGTGATAATCAGCCACAAAGCGCTCCAGTCTGCCAATGGCAACAGGCTCGCCCTTTATGCCTCTGACGCAAACGCCCTCGCACTGAGATTCCTGTGGGCAAACACGGCCGCAAACTGCCGGCAATGAACTGTCTTCGGTAATCTTTTTATAAGCACCCTCAAAATCGCCCTGTACTACCAGAGAAATAAATTCCGGAATTTTTATGTTAACCGGGCAACCGGCAACACATGGTTTGTGTTTACAATTAAGGCACCGTGTTGCCTCTTCAATTGCCATTTCAGGAGTATATCCCAAAGATACCTCTTCAAAATTCTTGTTTCTGACATTAGGATCCTGTTCAGGCATCATAATTTTCTCAAGTGACATATTAGCCATTAAACTTCTCCCCCAATCTGCAAACGTGGTTTTTGTCGTTTGCTTCCCTTTCCTTATAGAAACTGTTTCGACGCATCAGCTCATCAAAATCAACCTCATGACCGTCAAAATCAGGGCCGTCAACACAAGCAAATTTGAGTTTGCCGCCAACAGTAACACGACACCCGCCGCACATACCCGTACCGTCAATCATGATAGGATTAAGGCTGACAAGCGTCTTAACACCGAATGGCTTTGATGCAAGCGACACGAATTTCATCATCGGTACAGGACCGATAGCTATAATTAAATCATAGGTATTATCTTTTTCGAGCAAACGTTTTAAAACCTCTGTTACAAAGCCTTTTTCACCATAAGTGCCGTCATCGGTTGTGATATATAGATTGTTTGACGCCGCTTTCATTTCGTCTTCAAGAATAACGATATCTTTAGAGCGGAAACCAGCAATCATATCAACATGAATTCCGGCTTTGAACATCGCCTTTGCAGAAGGATATGCAATTGCACAGCCAACACCGCCGCCTATAACGATTGCCTTCTTTGCATCTCCGAATTCAGTCGGGTTGCCCAAAGGACCAACGAAATCCAGAATACAATCACCAACATTCATTTCGGAAAGCTCAATTGTCGACTTACCGACAATTTGAAATATTATAGTAACAGTTCCCTTTTCACGATCATAATCGGCTATAGTAAGCGGAATACGCTCGCCCTGCTCATCAATACGGAAAATAATAAACTGTCCAGCCTGTGCCTTTTTTGCAACAAAAGGTGCATCAACTGACATAAGCGTTACAGAGTCATTTAATTTTCTTTTTTCAACTATTTTAAACATCATGTTCTCCTTACAAAATTCTGTTTTTTAAATCTATGATTAATATTATAAAGCAAATTTGTGGTTTTTTCAACCCAAATCAAGTATCCAATATTTTGAAGTGAGCGTACCGTATATAATACAGTACGCTCACAAAAACTCTTAGATAGAAATGACGTTTGCAATTTTATACATGTCAAAATCGAATTCCTTTTTCATTGCGAGTGCTTCATAAATATCGTCATCAACAAGCTTTCCACTACGCAGTGAAACGACGCGGTTTCCAATTCCCTTGCTAAGAAGCTCAACTGCATGATAACCCATTCGGCTTGCAACTTCGCGATCCCGAACTGTTGGGCTACCGCCACGCTGAACGTGTCCCAAAACAGTTGCGCGTGATTCAATGCCGGTCTTCTCCTCAATTTCCTTAGCTAATTCATCAACATGGCCAACACCCTCGGCAACAACAATGATGAAATGCTTTTTGCCTGAGCTTTGAGTATTGTTGATTTTTTCAATAATATCCTTTTCGACAGTAAATGGCACTTCAGGAACCAAAATAGCTGTTGCACCAACTGCAATGCCTGTTTGCAAAGCGAGATATCCTGCACGTCTTCCCATAACCTCAACAACACTGCAGCGCTCATGAGATTGGGTTGTATCACGGAGTTTATCAACCATTTCCATTGCTGTGTTCATTGCTGTGTCAAAACCAATTGTATACTCGGTTGAAGCAATATCATTATCGATTGTACCCGGCAAACCAA
>JAQVYP010000231.1 GCA_029004655.1 Oscillospiraceae bacterium
AAGTTAAGCTGTTTGATTTTTTTTGTCGATTTCGGGCCGGAGAACATTTCTGCAGTATAAAGCCCGATTAATGAATCTCCCAGTGCTGAAAAAACTTTATAATCCACCGCATAATTAACATTGTTATATCCGCCGGATGCCTCTGATGCGTTTCTGAGCAAACGATATACCATCAGGCTTGCCGCAGCGGATAATTTCCCAAAGGTTTCCTCCGGAGCAAATCTTTCTGCATATTCTAACACGTTATTAAGTACATGTGCTTGCAGTTTTATTTTATCATCAGGTTCAGTTAGATCCTTTTGTTTACCAAGAAGATAATCACAACTGACATTATAATATTTTGAAAGTTTTATTAAAAAATCAAGTCCACATTCACGAATACCTTTTTCATAGTGTGATAAAAGAGCTTGCGATACACCTAAATCTGACGCCGCGGTTTTTTGCGCTATCCCGTGGGTCTTGCGTAAATTAGATATAATTTCAGGAAAATTGCACTCCATAACATCAGCCGTCCCTTGATTTTTAAAGTATTTCATATTATAGTATAATATGTCGAATAAGTAAATAGCTATAATATACAAAATGTAAACATTTTTTAGGAGGATTAATCATTGAAAACATATATAATTCACCTGATTCGCCACGGACAAACCGAAGGAAATCAAAAACGACAATATATTGGAAGAACAGACTTGCCACTTTCTACAAATGGTATAATAGAAATTGAGAGCTTAAAAGCTATTGATATATATCCGGAAGTCGATGCTGTTTATATCAGCCCATTGCTGCGTTGTCGCCAAACAGCTGAAATCATTTTTTCAAACAGAGAAATTGTTTCAGTTGATAATCTTATCGAGTATGATTTTGGAGATTTTGAGGGGAAAACCGCAAATGAGCTTGAAAGTTGCAAGGAGTATTTTGAGTGGACCTCAGGCAAAATAGCTGCGCCGCCAAATGGCGAGGATGCAGAAAAATTTTCTGCAAGAATTTGTCTTGGGATTAATGAGGTTGTGCGCCATTTGTCCGGCTCCGGCGGCACCGAGGCCGCTGTCGTTGTCCACGGTGGCGTTATAATGAGCTTGCTTGCAGCAAGTGGTTTGCCTCAGCGGCCCATTCTGGAATGGGCATGTGGAAACGGGCGTGGCTACACTGTGAGGATTACCCCGTCACTTTATGCCAGAAGTGGAGTGCTGGAAGTTGTGGGTGAGATTCCTCCGGGCGAGGCAGCTCTTTTAACAAGCACAGACAGCGAAGATTTCGAATAAAATGAGTACAGATAATTTCCAACTCAGATAATATTCATGATTTTAACTACTGTCATACTAATTCCAATTAAAAAGTGACCAAGATTTGCGAGGATTTTGTTTGTGAGACAAGGCGGAGGACGAAGGCGGGCTATCGCCCGCCGAGAACGACAACGCAGTCTCGCAAACAAAAGACCGCGAAGATTGGTTGATTTTTATTTGGAATTAGTATCATATAGTTTCCTTAGATAAAATAACAAGCGGCTGAATAAATTATAATTCAGCCGCTTGTTATTTTATGTTTTTATCAAAGCGAGTCTCTAAATGGAAGATTCAGCTTCGCTGATATACCTTCGAAGATTTGCAAGACCAATGCGGATTCCCTTAATTGTATCCTCAATACCTTCAAATTCAATGGCAATCGTTCCGTCAAAGCCTTCTTTCTTCAAAGCGGTAATACACTGCTTAATTGGAACGTCACCGTGGCCGATAATTGCACCACGCAGATAATTACCGCCACGTGAGCAGAAAAATCCTTCGCCGGGATTTGGTAGCATTGAGCTTTTTACATGAAAATCCTTAGCATGGACATAAAAAGCATAAGGAGCGGCACGACCGACTGCGGTAATGGGATTTTCATCTACACACAGGAAATTTCCCATATCGACAAGCCATCCGAAATTTGGATTAGCAACAGCGTTCACTAGTTTTTCCACACGATCGCTGTCCTGACAGAAAAAGCCGTGGTTTTCAACCATTGTACGGATTCCATATTTGGCAGCATATTCAGTGACTTTGTGACAGGCGTCTGAAAGGAGGGGAAGCGCGTCATCAAATCCGCGGTATTCTCTTGTGCCGACCGGAAATCCGGTGGTTGCATCATGCCGCACACCTGTCGCTCCAAGCAATATTGCAATGTCGATTTTCTTTTTCACTCTTTCAATTTCTGCATTAACATCACCGTCGCATCCTTTAAGGAAGTCTGCACCGATTGTGAAATTAGAAACAGAAATTCCGACACGTCTCGTCTCTTCGCCAAGCTTTTTCGCATATTCCGCCTCGGACGAACCGTCATGCGGCAGTATATCGACAAACTCAATCGCATCAAATCCCATATCTTTGGCACAAGCGATACAGTCAAACTGAGTCAGACTGCCGCTGTGAAAAAGAGGCGAAAAGCTGTAAGAACTAACAGCAATTTTCATAATGACTTTCCTCTATTCATTTTAAATTATTTAAGCACAACCTCATGTCCGGTACGCGCGGATTCATATATAGCGTCAAGAATAGTCATCATGGTTACACCGTCGGCTGCCGGCGATATGCACGACACATCGTTTGTTATACAGTCTACATAATGATTTATCTCGTTTTCGAACAGACCATCAAAGCTCAGCTTAGAAGGTGTGGCAAGATTCACGTTCGTCATATAATTGTTGGTTTCAGAATACAGCTCCAGCTCGGGATCGATCTTTGCGCCTGCTTTTGTACCGAACAGCTCGATTTTGCCAGTATCATTTTTTATGTTAAGGCTGAAACTGGCTTCCACCGAAAGAACCGCACCGTTATCGAACCGAATCAAAGCGGCGGCAAGATCTTCGACATTGAACAGATCATTTTCTGACTTACCGGCAGAAATGTAACCGCCACGTCCCTTTATATTTCTGCGGTCTCCCAGTTTGTTAAATGTTGCTCCGTAAACCGATACGGGTTTTGGATTGCCCATCAGATATCGAACGAGATCAATGACATGAACACCCAAATCAATCAGCGGCCCTCCGCCGGAATGAGATATGTCAC
>JAQVYP010000232.1 GCA_029004655.1 Oscillospiraceae bacterium
CCTTTTTTCTAGCGGCTTCTTCTATACCTTGGGCAATAGCACCGAAAACTGTTAGATGAAGGCGGGGAATAATAATACCAATGGTGTGTCTTTTCCCTTCTCGTAAGGCCTTAGCCAGGATATTGGGGTGATAACTTAATTTTTTAACAGCAGCCAGAATACGTTTTTTCGTTTCAGGATGGACGTAAGAAGTATTGCTGAGAGCACGGGAAACAGTACTAACGTCTACACAGGCCAGTTTAGCCACATCTTTTAAGGTTGCCATAAGATTCTATCTCCTTTGTATTTATCGCATAACAAACGATTGTCACTAATAAAAACAATCGTTTGTATAAATAAATTATAAGGTTTAAATCAAGAAAAATCAAGCTCAGTATTTTTACGAAAGACAAAAGTGCTAAAAAAGAAGCACTTTAATGCAAAAAATTGCAGGAAGGGCTAAATGCATTGACGGTAAATTTATTATGTGCTATAAAATAACCATAGAGCTACAAACGATTGCATAAAATAGCAATCAAATAAAAATATCACAAATAAAAAGGAGAAATGCAAAATGACAAAAGTAAAGAATTTCAAAACTGTTTTCCCGGCGGTATCTGTTCCTTTAAATGCAGATTATTCTATTAATGAACAGGAATTTCGTGCTTATCTACGTTGGATTAAGAGCTTTTACAATCAAGGTATCCAAGGCATCGTTTGCAATGGACATACAGGAGAAATTACAGGTTTGACTCGTGCAGAGCGCAAGAGAGTTACTGAGATTTGTGCTGAAGAATGCGGTGATATCATGACTATTATTTCAGGTGTTAACTGCGAAAACACTCAAGAAAGCATTGAAATGGCTAAGGAAGCTAAAGAAGCCGGTGCTGATGGTATTTTGTTAATGCCTCCTCATATGTGGCTGCGTTTCGGTATGAATCCCAATGCTCCTTTCCAATATGTAAAAGATGTTGCTGAAGGCGCTGATATCGATATCATTATTCATCTATATCCTGCAACATCCAAGGCTTTCTATCCTGTAGAAACTTTGATTAAGATGTGCAAAGAAATAGATCATGTAAAATGTATTAAGATGGGAACTCGTGTTACTCCTATTTATGAACATGATGTACGTGAATTACGGAGAGAATGCCCAGATATTTCTCTTATTACCTGCCATGATGAGACTTTGTGCGTAACTTGGTTCACCGGTATGGATGGCGCTTTAATCGGTTTTGCAGGTTGCGTTCCTGAACTTATTTGCCCGGCTCGCAAGGTATTTGCTAATCCGGATAAACACACTCTGAAAGAAGCACAAGACTGGTCAGACCGTATTTATCCTATTTCTCAGGCAATCTATGGCGGAGGACAACCTTCCGGCGAAGCTCATGCCAGATTGAAAGAGGCTTTGGTACAAAGAGGCATCTTCTCTTCAGGCTTAATGCGTAAACCAGTATTACCTTTAGGGCAAGAAGAAAAAGATTGGGTTGCAATTGGACTAAAACGTAGTAAGCTTGGTAAAGTAGATATGAGCAAGTATCAAAACAAATAATTTACTTATAACTTAATGTGGAGGAGTAAATTATGGACAATGAAGTCTTAAATAATACTTCTGGAGCGGGTCAAGCTTTTGACCCGTCCCAAGTTAAAAAATTAAGCTTTAAGGATTTATTGAAACGTATCGGTCCCGGAATTATTTTAACCGGTGTTGTAATCGGACCAGGCAATATAACTACATCTGCTATGCTGGGTGCCAATTACGGCTATACAATGGTTTGGTTAGTGCTTCCCATATTTTTTATGGGTGTAACTTTTATGATTACAGCCTATCGTATTTCTATGATGATGGGTATGCCGCTTATTCACGCTATTCGTCATTATTATGGTAGAGTGGCGGCAGGATTTGTTGGCATAGCTTTATTCTTAGCTTGTCTGTTCTTTACTTTAGGTAATATTACAGGTACAGGAGCAGGCATGACATTGATTTTTGGCATCGATTGGAAAATCGGGGCTCTGATTATGTTAGGAGTTCTGTTTTATTGTTATTTTTCCAAAGGGGTATATTCTAAAGTTGAAAAAGGTATATTAATTTGTATCTTGGGTATGATTGCAGCTTTTTATGCTACCCTTGTTTCTACAGGCGGACCTGATTTTGGAGCTATGGCACATAGTTTTACCCATTGGACATTTGTAGAAGGAAGTATAACAACGGCCTTGGCTTATGTTAGTACAAATGCTGCGGTAACGGCAGGAATATATGGCACTTACCTAGGTGCTGAAAAGAAGTGGAAAAAAGAAGATTTATTTAATGGAGCAATGATTGCTGATGCTTGTGCACATATTATAACTGTAATTTTAATTTCCGGAGCTATTGTATTAGTTGGAGCAATAGTTCTTCATCCTCAACATATTGCAATTAAAGCTCCTGCACAACTTGCAAGTTTGTTGGTGCCATTTTTGGGAAATGCGGCACGTTATGTTATGGGAGTAGCATTATTAGGAGCAGGATTTTCGTCTTTGCTTGGTAATACACAAAGAGGTATGGTTTTACTGAGTGCAGGTTTTAACGGTGATGTAGGACTGGAATCAAAAACCATTCGTTGGGGTTGTGTTATTTGTTTAGGATTGGCTTGTTTGGTATGTTTTACATACGGCAAATCTCCAATACAGCTGATTTTCATAGCGAATTTGGCAACAGCTGTGGCAACTCCGGTAGCAGGACTTTTCATGGTTCTGATGCTTTGGAAGAAAGCGGTATACGTAAAAGGTAAAGCACCAAGAGTTTTACAGGTCTGTATGACAATAAGCTATATATTTGCTTTAGTTATGACGGTGTCAGCATTACAGACTGTAGTACCAAAATTATTACATTCCTTCGGGTTATAAGAAATACTGTTGCAGAGGATCTGACTCTTTTTGCAACAGTATTTTTCTAGCTTTCCGGGGTTTTTGGAAGACGCATTTTATGGGAGAATGAAATTTTCACTAAAAAAGTGGCAATAATATGGGATAAAGTTTATAATAAGACAAAACAATGAAAATAGAAGGAGCGGT
>JAQVYP010000233.1 GCA_029004655.1 Oscillospiraceae bacterium
AATAATCAAAGTCATATTAGAAAAGCTGATAATTGCTCCCATACGGATACTTTATTAGAAAATAAATTGAATGAACCGTCAATAATTTCTGAAGTACCCGTATGCAAAAGATGTGGGGCTCCAATGGCTAAAAAAACAGCAAAAAGAGGGGATAATAAAGGAAATCAGTTTTGGGGTTGTTCACGTTTTTCCAAGTGCCGTTTTATTTTAAATATAGAGGATAAAGAAGTATTATAATAAATAATCCATCTACTTTTTGGATCTCCAATGAAAGAAGATCACGAAAATTTGATAACAATACCTAAGGAGCATACATAAAAATGAATGATGTTATTTCTGAAGAATATTATGATTACTTTGTCGGAACGAAAGCTGAAGTATATAGAAGGAAATGGAAAAATAAAAATCCAAAAAAATTGAATTTAGGATGGAATTGGGCAGCATTCTTTTTTGGGGGCTTTTGGTTATTATATAGAAGAATGTACAAGGAATGGTTTCTATTATTATGTGTTATTATTGTTCTGACTATTGTAAACGTATTTTTGGCATTTTCATTTCGAATATTTCGTTTTATTGATTTATCCGATTTTACCAATTTATTTGTTTGTATATTTGGCGATAGCCTTTATCAAAGAAAAGCACATAAGGTAATTAAAAAACAAATGGACCTCCCCGAAAATGAAATTGTTGAAGCTGTAAAAGCGAAAGGTGACGTTGATGTTACGGCCTGTGTACTTTTAGTGTTTGCAAATATAATTATATTTTTTATTAGTCGGTTTTTTTTATGAGTACGATAAGCTATTCTATTTTTGCTTCAATAGATTGAAAGTGTTTCGGTCGGATTTTTACGAGTTGTGTATTGTAACTCCGCTACATACTATTATATTTAAGCCATGATGCTCAATTGAACATCATGACCAAGGGGTTGGCGTTCACGGCAGCTTGCAACTGGCGGTCATCCACATGAGTGTAAATTTCCGTGGTAGCAATGCTTTCGTGCCCGAGAATTTGTTGAAGAGATCGGATGTCAACATGCCCATATTTGTACATAAGTGTAGCTGCGGTGTGGCGCAGTTTATGTGTGGATAAACCTTCTGGGTTGATACCAGCGGCAATGATATGCTTCTTTACGACGTTTTGTATGGAACGTGTTGTGAGCCGGCCTTTATTCCTAGAGATAAACAGTGCATTGCTGTTCACTTGCAATGTGCTACGGGTTGAAAGCTACTTTGATAACGATTGTTTTGCTGCTGGAGTCAAATATATTTTACGTTCTTTGTTTCCTTTGCCGATGATAGAGATAATGTCGGAGTCTATCTGATTGATATTCAATGATGCTAACTCTGACGAACGCAAAGCGCAGTTAAGAAAGATGGTAATAATGCAATCGTCACGTGCGTAATATGACTTTGCTTGAATTAGTAGGCGTACAGATTCTTCTAATGTCAATATTCGTGCATTCCGCTTGGGAAGCTTTGGTGTTTCCAATTCTTGGGCAATGTTATTGTCAATCAAGTGTGCTTTTGTTTTGAGATACTTCCAGAATTGCCGAATTGAAACGATCTTTCGGTATCTGGTACCAGGCGCTGCGTTTAATGTTTTTTGGCAATAAGCTAAAAAGTCATACATATCGCCCAGTTGGATTGAACGGATGAATTCTAAGTCTACAAAGCTGAAATTAGAACAAGCAAGTCCCCGTGCATTAGCAATATATCGAAAGAATTGCAGCAGATCCAATCGGTACTCCAATATAGTGTTTTGGCTTCTGCCTTTGACAGTTAACAGGTAGGCAAGATAATGCTCTAAGATAGGACAAGACTTGTCTAATTGCATATTATCACTCCTCAGTTGGAGTCTTGACAATATACAAAAGGTATAGACGTAGTGTCGATTAGTACCATAATCGGAAGTTTAAATTGACAAATAATTAAAAAAATTATTTTTATTTATGTAAATAATTGCAAAAAAACGCAACTTTTATATAGTTCTTTCCCATAAGTAAAGGGGTATTTTACTCCTATCTTAAATTTGCGGAGTGAAAATAATGTTTATTAAAAAACTGTTGGTTATGTTATGGCTAAGAGCGCCGTCAGTCTTGCTGTGAAATCAATTACAACGAAAGATTCTCATGCTACTTCGGAACAAAGCTACATTAAGGAAACCATTGATGGCTTTTTTGATGACCTGTATCCCAAATGTTTATTTCGTGCACAGGCGGACTATCTGGATAGCTATTACAAAACCATATTTGCGATACAAAAAAGTGAAAATCGATTATCTACACCACGCAAGCCTCAAAATAATGTTGAGGAAATGATAAATTCTTCGTTAATAAGTAAAAGGGAATCTATTTACACTGACATACAAAACCATATTATGATGATTGGGTAATTAAATATTTGGCGGATAACCGAGATGTTTCATTTTACTCAAACCATCTTCTAAAGGGGGTTTACACAGAATCACAAGCGGATACAGATGAGCAATCCGTATATTTGTTAGAGTGTAAGGTGAGGGCTAAAGAACAATTAAACAAACTGATTGATCAACAGTTTCGCTTGTTTGCACCAAAAGAAATTACTATTAAGATTCCGAGAATCGGAAAGACTAAAGTTGATACCAATGTTATACTATCATCTTTATTTGATAAGCGCTTAACAGAGGTACTTAACACCCTAAATCAGAAAAAACAGCTTATTCGAAGTATATCTTTAGAGTTTGGTGTACCAGCAGAAGTAATTGGATCAGTTATTTTAAGGGAGCAATATTGTGAAAAAATTCCTGACTCAATTATTGTAACGTTGGAACAGTTTGGTCGTAAAGGCGGTTCGGTTGGGCTGGGTGCCATTCAATCTGGAACAGCGCGCAAGGCATGGGAAGCCTATGTTGGAAAAGAGCAAGCTAAAATGTTACTCCCTCAAAGCGATTCTGATTTAGCTAAACTCTTAGAGAAAAATGACGAGTTTAACATTAGAACAATTGCAGCAGTTTTGGTTATGTATGCGATTGAAACCGGTA
>JAQVYP010000234.1 GCA_029004655.1 Oscillospiraceae bacterium
CCCTCCACCAACAATCACAGCAGTACCACCCAGCATTCCTGCACCACCGGCTGCTATTGCACCACCGCCAAGATAAGCAAGGCAGGCACTTGTTAAGGCCGCACCACTAAGCCCGGCAAAGTTCGAGCCGACCAAAGCGACTGCAATGGGTCCAGCTAATGCTCCGGCGGTTGCAATGGTGACTATGGCAATACCGGCAGTTATAGCACCACCGATGAGAAGTCCCTTGAGAACCTCTTTCATTTCAAAAACGACCTTATCGTAGCATTTACGAAGACGTCTAATGTAACCTTTATGGTAGTAATCACCACTGAAATATGAGTCAAGATACGCATCACCACTGTTTTTGGAATACCCGCAAGTCGGTATTTGCAACGGAAGGTATTTCTTGCTCGGTATAGAGTTGCCCTTTTTATCTTGGTCCAAGCCCAACGTATAATATGGCTCAAAGAGCATTGCTTCAAGGAGAACCAACCTGAACCAGGTTTTCTGAGGCTCATTCTGTTCAATTTTCTTTATGAGTTCCTGTTTAGAATACCAATGAAGAGTAGCACCTTCAATACCTAAAAAGCTCGCAAAACCCTCTGTTATGAATGTTTTCCATTCATCCAGCCACTCTTTTTTTAAGTTCTTAATTCCGTCCTTATTTATCGGCTGTTTTGTGGTTTCAATGTCATTTAGGGTTTTGTAGTATTCGAGGTTGTACAGAAACTCTGTTTGCTCAACTGTTAAACCAAGTTTGTCGATATCAACATCCATATCCACACCTATCCTTTTATAAATTTTATCGTCTTCTTGCGTATACGCAAATCGCTTTATGTCCTCATAAACTTGTTTTATTTGTTTGACATTCCGGGCTTTCAGACACCATGACACGTCTTCGCCGATGGCAATAGCGAAACGACCGACACCGACATAGTTAATCGAAACCCAGTATTTTTGTGTTATGACAGCTTCTCCGACATCTACGGTAGTAAATACGCCTGTTGAAATCGTCAGCATTCTGGCGATAGTGGGATTGTTCAATGGCTTCACATTGTCCCAGTTTATCTGCTTCATATCAGAAATTGACTGTATGTCATTCGATCGTATTTCCACAGCAAGACGCCGAATGAAATAAAATGTCCTCACTATACAGTCGTTCGCCACAACCGGAATAGCCTGTCTTCCAAGTTCGATCCCAACGCCCAGTTCACCACGCAAGTCAAACTTGAGAACTGTTTCTCTGATTATCTTGCCGTTTTCATCGTGCTTTGCAAGCAGAGTACCGTTGAATAGCTTCGATAAGAATACAGACAGCGAAGTTTCACCGACATTCATGTTTTTGAAAACTGGCAGTACCGAAAGTTCTTTTGCCAAAGCAAGCATTGGCCCAGGTATTCCCGTGCCGCCACTTTTCCCGACTGAACTGCTCGAACCAGCAACATCGCTAACAAGATGAAAGAACCAAGTCATCGTGCCAAAGAGTATCTTGGAAGGTACATCGTTGCCGATAAACGCTCTGCTCACTTCCGGCACATCAACAATCATAAAAGCACCGCTCGTATCCGTGCCGTAAGATTTGTATGTAAACTGTGTAAGAAGTGAGAAGATCAGTCCGACGATAGTTGGATGGTGGGCAAAGTCACGCAGATGATGTTGAAAGCCGCCACCGAAGTTAGGAGTATTTCCGTCGCTCGGTATAGGAAACTTCTTTTCAAGGAATTTTACAGCAGATTCCAAATCGTCATTTTTACAGCCAAGCATCTTGGCTGTTTTTGTGACTAAACCGTCAATTTTATCGCTTGCAATGCCCCGTCCGCGCTCCAAGCTAAACTCTCCGACCCATAGGACATCGAGCAAGCCACACAGCACTCCACTAGCGGCTGAAACCAGGTAATCGAAATTGTCAGCTTTGCTTGACAGCAAATCTATCTGGCTATCCAAGTCAAAAATTGTCCTGTCGAGGTCATACTCCGCATTAAGCGTGGCCTCGCTATACGGTTTTAATTCAATTTGTAGATTATCCGTTTCACTCATTCCAAGCAACCTCCTGGTTTCTAACTTTAAATGTATCAATCGAGTGAAATGCAACTCATTTTATGCATATACCCAACCCGACCGCACAACCCCAGCATTTTTGAAAAACATCTAAACCGACCACTGCAAGCCGCTGTTATCTAAATCGACCACACGCAAACCCCTGTTATCTAAATCGCTCTTTCACGTTCAAAATCATGCCTTTGGACTTTTTCCCACGAACAGATATTTTCACGATTTCATCACTTCGAATTTTCAATCTAAAACCCCGGAAAGCCTTCTGTTCTCGTTCAAAGGGACAGATAGTGAACCGGGGTTCATATGTACAAGGCGGACGGCGCAAGCTGTCCGCTTTGTGCTGTTTAAGCGATATTTTCCTTCTGTGTATTCTCTGTATTTTCTTCAGCGGCCTGCTCCACGCTGTCCATGATGCCCACATCCCGATAAATGATGCGGATTTCCTGCTCTGCGGTGCGGGAGTATTTCTCGCTCTTTTCCCCCACCTCAATCCTTGCGATAAAGAGCCGCAGGATTTCGGGGGTCAGCTCACGAATCTCCGTGTACCGCTTGGCCTTTTCGATGAAGGCATCCACATTGGAGGCGGAGTCTGCCAGCTTCTGCAGCCGTGTCTCCTTGACAGGGATTGCCTCACGGAGCGCCCTTTGCTCGTCATTGTAATCGGCGGACAGCATTCGGAACTGCTCATTGGTCACCCGCCCCAGCACGTTATCCTCATAAAGGCGCTTAAACAGCACGGTCAGCTCCGTATCCCTGCGCCGTGCCGCATCCAGCTCTTTTTGCAGACTGTTCATCTCTTTCCGCAGCTCTACCGAGTTTTTGCGGTTGATGTATGCTGCAAAGAGGGCTTCTTTTTGTCTGGCAAAATGGGTTACTCTGCGCAGGTCGTCAAGGATAATTCGTGTCAGATCGTGTTCCCGGATGTAGTGAGAGGAGCAGACCTCCTTGCCCCTTTTCTTGTAGGTGTAGCACATGAAGTT
>JAQVYP010000235.1 GCA_029004655.1 Oscillospiraceae bacterium
CATAAATACGGATCTAAAATTACAGGTATATACATTAATTTCGACAGCGAAAAGGTTGATCCGGCTAACAGAAAAGTTATCGATGCTTTAACGAAAGAATGATAATTGCATTATATTTGCATATTGAACAAAATATTAATAAAAATTACTATGAAAAAGATTATTTATTTTGCGCTTATTTTAGTTGCTCTTGTATCGTGTGAAAAGGTAGAAGAAATTGATCTGATATACACAACATGGCTCGCAGAAAATGTTGAATATACTTCAGAAAAAATTATTGCATTTACAGCTAGGAATAATGGTAAAATATACGAAGCAGGATATATCGGGAGATATTCAACTGGGTTCACATACGAAGTTAACAGGGGCAAAGTTTACATTGAAACAGAGGGATACTCTGTTGAATCTTACACAGGTGTGGTCGAAGGAGACAAAATGACATTGCAAACATCAGGCGGTGTTGAGATATACAAAAAAATAGAATAAAAAAAAGCCGAGGATCACTCCCCGGCTTTACCTTACCATTCTGCCCATTTATCAAGGTCCCTGTCCTTGCTATTCCAAAACTGTGCAACCCTGGTATAGACCGCATCAACCTGGGCTCCGGTGAGCGTGTTGATCTTTTCAGTAAACTCCTTGACGTTTACGGACCACTTCTCACCCAAACCATCAAAGTCATTGCTATCTTCGATAGAAGCCATCAGACCGCCTCTATTTGCGCTAAATTCAGGTGTTATTATAGTACCATTTAAAGAGTCTGCAAGATACATCCACTCCTGTTTTGACAGCTTACCCTTGATTTCTCTGAGAGAATATGCCCGGATCTGTGAAAGGATCTGTAGGCTCTCTGTAATGTCGTTAACAGGAAAACCTGCCTTTGCTGCATTCTCTACAATAACTGCACATTGTGCCAAACCACCACCGGCTGTACCAAATTCTTTTATAAGAAATTCTTCTCTTTCTCTATTAACTCTTACGCTTGTTGATTTCATATTGCTATTATTAAACCTTACTTCACTTCTACTTCATAAACCACCTCGCCTGTCTCATTGCAGACAATCGAAACTGTACCACCTTTGTAGTCCTCGAAGTAAGAATGATCAGTGCCGTTGTATTCTTCAATATAGCTTAAACAGTCGTTATAACTGTCAGTAAAGCCTTTATTGTTGCTGTCTTGTTCATTGTTGAAATGAACATCATAAGTCGGATCGTGCCTGACTGCCTTGAAGCCGCCATAATGGTATTCATCATTAACGAGTTCATTTTCCCAACCAAGAGGGACATTCTTCTTGAACGATTCTCCGGAAATAATATCTCCGAAATAAAAGTAACTGTAAACAAACTTTTTCATAATCTCAAATTTTAAAGTGAATAATATTTTGTTGTAAGTCGGGAGATCATATCCAACTCCTCCCGACCTGATAATTTACATTTTCGATACAATAGCACCAAATTTGATTTCAAACGGACATTCGTTTAATTGAATATCTTTGCAATCGTAAATTTTCAAAACTCCGTCAACTTCTTTTAGCTGCTTTTTACTTGCAGCCTGAACAAAAATTGTTCGTTTTGCACCTTTGTAAGAATTTGGGACACTCATAACAACTGCGTACGCTTTCATAATTTATAATTTAAAATGTTAGTGATTTGTTTTATGAAATTTTGTGCCATATTGCACGGTAATAATTTCCACAATTTTCAACCTCTATAAATTCATATCCAATCAATTCCTGATCCACAACATCAAAAGCCTTTTCAAATACTTCGGTATTTTCCTCTGGATCATTGTAGTTGCTTGTTACAGATCTCGAATCTAAATAAGCAGAATAATCGTAATATTTCACTAAACTCATTACTTTTTCTGTTGGTAATTCATTTGTTTTCATAATCATAATGTTTTTGTTTTTATGGTGCTGTAACACCGATTATTATTGTTGTTTTTATTTGTACCGCAATATTACCACATAATGCGGTACATTGTACTCAAATTTATATGTTGTACAACATGTTTCACTAAATATTAATAACTATTAACAATAGATAATGAAAAACACCCGATCTTCTCAGACCAGGTGCTTACAAGTTAAATGTTAAAGTAAAAAAAATAGTAAGGTTAATCTTCTGTCTCTTTAGTTATCTCACCTGCCAACTTTGCATACATAGCAGATCTTATATCACTGTCTTTCTGTTCATCATCGTTGAGCGGTCGAGGAACAAAAAGTTTAACAAGCTCGATCTTTAGCTTCGCTCGTTTCTCCTTATCGAATACATCGTCAATATCTTTAAAAATACCTTCTACATATTCATCCGTACAGACCTTCTCTGCAATAGCTTTCTTAACATCGTAATGCACCTTGTTTTTAGAGCCTTTAGGGCGACCATTCGGGTTGTTGGTACGTCCCTTTGGCAATCCTGCTTTCTTCTTGACAGGAGCCTTTTTAATGCCCTCTTCTATCTTCTTTTTCTCTGCCATAACTGTATCCTCTCCTTTTGTTCTTTACAAATATCTGCAAATTAACTTAGCTTATCAACTTCACCATCTATTATTTAATTCTATCAACCACTTAGCTATTTATAATTCACTTTATTTGTTTGCAGTATATATACAACAAAATAACGACAATATGATAGCAACAGCCGTCCTTGGAGGTGTAGGACTTGCAACATCGGTTTACGGTGCCTACAAAGCAGGTCAGGAGCGCAAAAAGATGGATAAGAAAATTGGCGAAATGGAGAGAGATAATCAGGCTTTCTATAACGCTAATGCTTTAGGCGATTATACGCAGAGATCGGATGCACAAAATGCTATCGGGATGATGCGCAAACAGCTGGATCGTCAAACCAAAAGGGCAAACGATACAGCAGTTATAACCGGTGCCACTCCCGAAGCGGTTGCATTACAGAAGCAAGGTGCAAACGAAGCTTTGGCAGGTGCTACATCTAACATAGCTGCAGTAGGACAGCAATACAAAGATCGTGTTACAGATCGTTACCTGAATCGAAAGGATCGCT
>JAQVYP010000236.1 GCA_029004655.1 Oscillospiraceae bacterium
CCACGACCGCTTGCCCATCAAAAATCCTCCTATTGTAGTTTTTTAAAATTCTACAATAAGAGGATTTTTTATTAATACTAATTCCAATTAAAAAGTGACCAAGATTTGCGAGGATTTTGTTTGTGAGACAAGGCGGAGGACGAAGGCGGGCTATCGCCCGCCGAGAACGACAACGCAGTCTCGCAAACAAAAGACCGCGAAGATTGGTTGATTTTTATTTGGAATTAGTATAAACGTCTTTTTGGGGATTCTGTTCATTTGATCCATTACATCACATAAGATTGCAGAATTCAATTTTTCTCGCAGAAAATCCATGTCGAACTTTTTCAAAATAACATCCTCCTTTTCAACAAACCGTTATTCAATTTCATTGTGGTATTGGCAAATGGTATCGGTTTCGTAACGATAAGAACTTCGCAGCACCAAAATATTATTGAATCTGTCATGATTGTAGGTTTAACTAAATTTGTCTAGTACATTAATAACATTTAGCAATTTTCACAAATATAATATTGATTTTTTGAATGGTATTAACAATTTTTAATTTCTGTGTATCGGTTACTTGATATAATTAAATTAATATGATATACTCAACTTGGTTTAGCAAAAAAGAAAAATATGGGAGAAGTGGCAATGAAGTCAACTGGGAAATTAACAATAAATGATATTGCAGAAGCTGCCGGTGTGTCTAAGACGACGGTTTCCCGCTATATTAACGGACACGTTGAGATGATGAGCGAAACTACTCGTGAACGTATTAAGAATATCATTAAAATGTCAAACTACCAGCCTAGCGATATTGCACGTAATCTAAAAAGGCAAAACAGCAATATGATCGGAGTAATTATTTCCGATATTTCGTCGCCTTTTTCATCGGCAGTAATTATTGGCATAAGCGATTGTCTGGAAAGTCATGGATACACTCCTTTGTTCGTAAATTGTGAAGATAAATTGGAGCGCGAGGAAAGCTACATTGATTCGCTTATAGCAAAAGGAGTTTCCGGCCTGATTATAAATACTACGTCAAGCGATAATAATCATTTGATAAGCACAGCTTGTAAAGGTATGCCGGTGGTACTTTGCGACCGGTATATCAATAATTATAATTTTGATATTGTCACAAGCCAGGATGCACAAGGGATGTATGACCTCGTGCTGCATTTAAAAAGTCAGGGTTATACGCGTCCTGTCATGTTTACACAAAAGTGGAAAAAGAATTCAACCCGTTATATTAGACGTCAGGGATTTATCGATGCGGTAAAACAAATCTATGGCTATTCGCCTGAAAAAGACGTTTATTTAGTAAACAATAAAGATAAGTGTTCTGTCTATGATGAACTTTTAAAACTTCAGGCTGACCTGAAACCAAATGATATCCCTGCCGTCATCGGAGTAAATAGTGTAACCACAATACGAGTATTAATAGCAATAAAAAAACTTGGACTTTTAGTGCCAAATAACATCGGTCTTTGTGGTCCTGAAGACTGGGACTGGGAAGATGAAATGAATTGGCCCACTTTAGTTTCGCCGCACATTACTACCATAGTAATAAATCCAACTGAAATCGGATCAAAATGCGCAAAACTTCTTATAGAAAAGATTAAAAACCCAGATATGCCCGCGAAGAAAATATTGCTACCTTGCAAAATTTCGGTAAGACAGTCCACTTTACGTATATAATGAATTTATTTAGTTATCTTAATTATATCCTAATTATGTCGTTTAAGATAATTTCAAAATAAAAGAAGGTAATACTAATTCCAAATAAAAATCAACCAATCTTCGCGGTCTTTTGTTTGCGAGACTGCGTTGTCGTTCTCGGCGGGCGATAGCCCGCCTTCGTCCTCCGCCTTGTCTCACAAACAAAATCCTCGCAAATCTTGGTCACTTTTTAATTGGAATTAGTATAATAGCATGATAGTTCATGCTATTAAATAAAATGGCGCGCCACTCGCCAACAAGTGGCAACGGTGGCACAGATGCATAATAATCACCATATCGGTGAATTTTTATCGTGTTTTGCGCTTGGGAAAGGATATGGTGGTTATAATGAGAAAAAAAACATTGCTAGTCGGCGAGCCAATGGGGCTGTTTATTGCCCAAAATAAAGGTCCCCTTGATGAGGTGAAAGGTTATTCGATGGCTCTTGCGGGTGCAGAATTCAATGTTGCTATAGGCATGAAACGTCTGAATCAAGATGTTGGATTTCTGACTAAGCTTGGCAAAGATCCCTTTGGAAAACGCGTAGTTAAAATTATGAACGAAAATGAAATTTCAACTGATTTAATCAGTTTTTCCGATGATAGAACTACAGGATTTATGCTTAAATCAATGGTCGACATTGGTGATCCGGAAATCTATTATTATAGAAAAAATTCAGCTGCCTCAACTTTGTGCGGTAAGGATATTGAAAATCTTGATTTTTCTCAGTATGACGCTATTCACATGACCGGAATTCTCCCAGCACTGACAGATTCAACACGTGAAGCTGTTCAGGTGCTTCTTGAAAAAGCACGAGAGAACAATATGCTGTTTTCATTTGATCCAAACTTGCGTCCTCAGCTTTGGGGTGACCAAGATAAGATGATTCGTTATATGAATGAAATGGCAGGAAAGTGTGATATATTCTTGCCCGGCGTAAACGAAGCTATAATTCTAATAGGTGAGTCGAATCCCGAAAAGATTTCTCAGACCTATTTGGATATGGGTGCCAAAACCGTAATTTTGAAGTTAGGTGCTAATGGAGCTTACTATGCCACAAGCGGAGAATCCGGTTACGTAGAAGCATCCCCTGCTGACAAAATTGTAGACACTGTCGGTGCCGGTGATGGATTTGCTGCCGGTGTATTATCCGCTCTGAAAGAGGGCAAGCCGCTGAAGGATGCGGTTAAGCGTGGCAACGCAGTTGGCGCAATACAGATAATGAGCCGTGGCGACAATGACGGTTTACCCACCGTAAAAGAACTAAGCGAATATATGAGCGGTAATCCAAATTGGAGGACTAA
>JAQVYP010000237.1 GCA_029004655.1 Oscillospiraceae bacterium
GTGCCACCTAAGTTAAGCTTTCGCTCAACCTTAATGTCTGTCTTTGCTTCAATCAGTTGTGAAAATATTTCACCTAGTAAAATATTTTCGCTAAAATCCTTAGAACCAATTACTATTTTATCACCACCGGAACAACCTGTTAAGGCGATAGATAAAAGAAAAACGAGTGCGATAGCCAATCCCATAAAATTTTTAAGTTTCATAATTTCCTCCTTAAATAAATTTATTTAGTTCGTTTGATAAGTTTCTTTTCTATTTTTGACATACCAAAATCAAAAACAAGTGCCATAATGACGACCGGAATTGCTCCCATCAGAATATTCATCATGTTGCGTGATTGGATTCCGCGATAAATGATGGTGCCCAATCCGTTTGCACCGATGAGTACACCCATAACAGCCACTGAAAGCGAGTTTACCAATGCAATTTTAATCCCAGAAAAGATAAGGGGAAAAGAAAGTGGAATTTCAACTTTAAACAACCGTTGCATTTTTGACATTCCCATACCACGAGCAGCATCTTTTAAGTGTGGGGAAACATTTTTAAGCCCGGTATAGGTGTTACTGACAATAGGTAGTAATGCATATAACACAAGGCCGACAATCATAGTGATGTCTCCAAGTCCAAAAATGATCATCAGCAAGGCAAGCAACGCAAGGGATGGTATTGTTTGCAAAACCTCAGAAACCCAAAGTATGACCGAATCTAAAAAACGCACCCAATAAGCAATAATACCCATAATAATACCGAGTACTGATGAAATAAGAACGGCAATTGATACAATAGCCATATGTTCCAAAATACCCTCTAGCAACGCACCACTCATATTCTCGACCTCCTCAATCCACGAGGCGTAAGAATTCTTTCTAATAACCCTATCAGTCCGTTTAATATAAATGCAAGTATTGCAGAAGGAACTGCCCCTGCTAAGATATATTTCGTATTATAGGTAGAAAGACCGGTCCATATAAGATCTCCGAGCCCTCCTGCTCCAATCAATCCCGCAAGCGTAGCCCAGCTGACAATGTACACTGTAGACAGGCGAATACCTGTGATTATGGTTGGCAAAGCAATGGGGATCTCCACTTTAAACAATGTTTGCATATTGGTCATTCCAATACCGCGCGAAGCTTCCGTATAACTTTTATCGACTTCGGTAATACCGGTATAGGTGTTGCGAAGAATTGGCAAAATCGCATACAATGTAAGCACAATTATGGCCGGCAACATGCCAATGCCTATTAGAACCAAAGCAAATCCTAACATGACAAGCCCGGGGATAGTTTGTATTGTGCCTGCAAGGGCAAGAACCGGTCCGGCTACACGTTTATGCCGTGTTAGAAAAATTCCTAACGGAATTGATATCAAAATACCTATTAATATAGATATGCCTACCAATTCGATATGGCGGACCAGGCTTTTTAAAATTTCATTATAATTTTTTGAAACAAATTCTATAAAACTCATTATAATACTTCACCCCACAGAGCCTCACCTAAAGCTTTTGCCATGCTTGTTCGAGTTATTAGACCTGCAACGGTTTGATTATCATTAAGTACAATAACATAGTTGGATTTGGATGAAAGCAGCTTATCAAAGGCTATCTGCGCGCCTTCTTTTCTGCTTACAGTAATCACATCATTGGTAACAAGCTCTGCTATTTCTTTGCCTGGTTTGCCTAGAGCCTTTATATCCTCAATTGATACAGTGCCTAAATATGTATCATCGTCATTAAGAACAACTAGTGAATTCACATCTTTGCTACTCATAAGCTTAATACATTCAAGGGTACGGCTTGTTCTAGGCACTTTGAAAACCTTGGTCTTCATAAAGTCCTCGGCGAAAAGCTTAGGTACACCGTTCCCGTTATCCATATGTTTACCAAGGAAGCTTTTTATAATAGAATCCGCTGGATTTTGCAACATTTCTTCAGGAGACGCCATTTGAACAATCTTACCATTATTCATAAAAATAATAGTATCTGCTAGCCTAAGAGCCTCATCCATATCATGTGTCACAAATACAATCGTCTTTTTCAGCTTTTTTTGAATTCGCTTTATTTCTTCTTGTAATGAATCACGGGTTATCGGGTCAAGTGCTCCAAAAGGCTCATCCATTAAAATGATTGGTGGCGAAGCAGCCAGTGCACGCAACACACCAATCCTCTGTTGCTGACCACCGGATAATTCTGTCGGATACTTATGTGCATTTTCCTCATAAGGCATATCCACAAGCGCTAATAAGTCCTGCACGATCTCCTGACATTTTTGTTTTGGATATTTCAATAGTTTTGGAACAATTGAAATATTCTGTTCAACCGTCATATTGGGAAATAACCCGATTTGTTGAATTACATAACCGATTGTTCGTCTTAATTCAACTGGATTTGCCTTTGTAATATCCTTTCCGTCAATAAATATCTTTCCATTATCCGGCTCAATAAGACGGTTAATAGTTTTTAAAGTCGTGGTTTTCCCACATCCGCTTGGACCAATCAGGACAACAAATTCACCCTGCTTAATATCAAAACTAATATTTTTGAGAATTGCGGTGTGACCGTAGCATTTACTTACATTTTGAAATTTAATCAATATTAATTTTCCTCCTATTTGATTATTTTTAGCACCATAATAAATTAGCAAAAACAAACTGACAACTTATATTTTATACTAAAGTTGTCAGTTTGTCAAGGTGAGAAAGAAATAAAACCCACAATTCTATTCAGAATCATGGGTTTTAATCATGTTTTATTTATTAATAAAGTCTGTTACGGCCTTTATGCTTGATATATCACCAACAAAAATGATCGTATCCTCAGCTTCAAACAGAACATAGGGGCCAGGCGAAAGAATAATCTTATTACCTCGTCGTATAGCAATTACTGTAGCTCGGGTTTCCTGCCAAAATTTCAGTTCACCAAGTGTGTGGCCGATGATTCCAGAATTATTAGGTATGACAACCTCATAATTATTAAATGGGTTTGTTTCTGAAAACTT
>JAQVYP010000238.1 GCA_029004655.1 Oscillospiraceae bacterium
ATCGGTAACTACCGCCTCAATAGAATCAGCCAGAAACGCTTTCCTGAGGAGAGGCGCTCTGGCTGTTACGATTTGTTGTAGTGTTTCAATATTGACGTTAGTGAAGAGTTCCCTCGGCATGGAGATTGTGAGCCTGTCCTCGGTCTCAACCGCCTCACCTACATACCCACGGCTGCGCAGGTGTTCAAGCAGAGCTGTTGCCGTTTCGTCTGCTACACTGTCTGGGATAATTAGCTTACCGTCCCGCTCCAGTATGCAGTCACCAATTTGATAGTTGCAGGTGGGATAACCCAAGTACTTAGGTATGGTGTGCAGGGCAACACTGATGTCCTCGGCCAGCTGCTTTCTCTGTTTGCCTGTGATGTTATATGGGATTGTCATTTTCATGTTCTGTGCCTCCTTGTTTTTGGGTATGTGTATATTCGCTCTGATGGCACAGAATAGCAAGTCATTTTGAAATAATAAATATGACAAGAACATACGGTTGCTTGTGTGAATAAAATTACAAGGCCTTGCAACGAAGCAATACAAATCTAAGTTGTTTGTATCTTTGCTGAAAAAAAGGGCATCATAAATTAATAAGTTATAAGTTAAAGCGAGGTGAGGATTTGACAAACAGCATTACAAACAGACAGATGTTCTTTATTATTTTTCTCACCCTCACCTCGTACACGACCATTAACCTGCCAAAGACAATGGCGCAAACAGCGGGCAGAAGCAGTTGGATTCCAATTATGGCGGTGTCTATTATTTTCGGAGGCGCCGCTGTAATCATTACGAAGCTAAACAATATGTATCAGGGAAAGGTGCTTTTTGACTACAGTCAGGAAATCGTAGGCAAGGTTTTCTCCCGCTTGATTGCCTCGTATTACCTGCTGTTTTTCCTAATTTTCGACGTTTATTTAAAGCTGAAGCTGGTCGGCCTGCTAAAATCAAATTTCCTGCCGCAGACACCTCAATTCATCATGCTGCTGATGGGGATTTCACTATTTGGCTATGTGGCCTACAAGGGTATTACGAACATTGCCAGGATGTTTGAAATAATTGGGGCTTTGTTTCTTTTTGTAACGATAGGCTTATGCGCTGCCATGCTTTTAGAAGGCACGAGCTATAGTATATTGCCGTTTTTCAACATCACTGAAACCAAAGAATATATGAATACTATGAGGGATTTGGCTACTCCATTCACCGGCTTGGCGGTTCTTTTCATCATACCCTTTACGGCACAGAACAAAAAAGCTCCCAAAGTCGCTTTTTTCACTCTGCTATTTATCGGTCTGTTTTATGTACTGATTGTGGAAGGCACAATCATGATTCTGGGCATCAACAATACCATTGCGTTTAATGACGCTTTTATCGAAGCGATAAAGATCGTCGAACTGCCCGTTATTGAAAGAACCGATATCTTTTACCTGACCTTTGGCCTGACGAGCCTGTTCACTGGAATGATCATTGTGTTTACCGGCATCGTGGAGTTTGCTTGCAAGTTATTTCCGAAAGTTAAGCGCCATATTATCGTAATCGCTATCGCAATTGTTTGCTTTATCATATGCTCGTTTGCGCTGAACATTAATAATATGAACGATGTTTTCGAGAGTTTTGCGCCATATCTTGTTTTAACCTCAAGCATATTGATACCGACGCTGTTGTTTATTATAGCGCAAGTGAAAAAGCGGATTTTACAAAAATCTGGAGAAGGGGGACGCAATAATGAAACACCATAAACTCATTAGCGTTATTGCAATTTTCATCTTTCTCGCTGTTTTTTTAACCGGCTGCTGGGATTCGGTGGATATAAACGAAAAACTGATCGTAACGACAATCGCCTTTGATGTCAAAGGCGGAGAAATATGGTATTACCTCGAAATTGCAAACATCGAATCCGGCAAAAGCAAGGATGCGGGCGAAAACGCAGGCAAATACATCGTTAGGAAAGGTCACGGCAAAACATTAACGGAAGTTAGGGATGATTTGGACACGCATTTAAATGAGCCGCTCTATCTTAGCGGGGTACAGGCGCTTGTGTTTACCGAAAGCTTTGCGAAAGATTATCTGGTTGAATACCTGTACAGGTTTAGAGTCGACGAAACCTATAGAAAAAAGGGGCTAACGGTCATCACAAAGGAAGACCCCGAAGAATTATACAAAAATGCTCATGAGAATAATGCTTCTGTCGGTTTCTTGTTGGAGGGGATCGTTAAAACCTTGGATGAATCAGGGAAATCATTTAGGAGAACAACCATGCGGTTGATTGAAAACCTATCGGCTAATTATACAGGCATTCTGATTCCCTGCATAGGTTTGCAGGATAAGGAGATTTCGCTTACCGGGTATTCAGTGATAAATGGCCCCACTGTCACCGGTTTTTTACCGGTTGAGGAATCGACATGCACAATGTTTCTCAAGGCAAACAAACCCAAGTTTCATTTTATCGTACCATATAACGATATAAATCTCACGATAGAGGTTCTTTTGAGAAACCGGAAGATCACGCCATCGTATGCGGATGGGAAAATCAATTACGATATCAAAATGGAGTTCATGGCCGAGTTAATGTACGGGGACAAAAAAACACCATACAATCTTGAAGATGCGGACATGAGGGAAGTAACCGAAATCCTCTCGGCAATGTTAAAACAACAGATTTCCAATGCAATCGAACGCGCCCAGAAAGAATTCGGCTGCGACTATTTGCAGTTTGACGATATCTTCCGTATAAAATTCCCGGTAGAGTTTCAAGACATGGACTGGGAAAAGGAGTTTCCGCAGGTAGGTACAACAGTTGACGTGAAGGTAGACGTGAGCACAAAATGGGGCCTGGATTACGGCGCTAACAAAGTAAAATGAAGGGGGGGCGTCTACTTTGAAACGGTTTGATTTTGAAGAAACGGTTGCTTATTTGAAAACGAAGAACCTGGATTATACGCAAAGGTCAATTGCATTTAGTAGCGGAATACTCCGCGATGCAATGATTGAGCTGTTCTACATTTCCC
>JAQVYP010000239.1 GCA_029004655.1 Oscillospiraceae bacterium
TTTTACAGGCGGAAATATCACTTATAAAAGTGTTATTGAAAATCTCAATGTGCTTGATTACGAATACTACTTTAAGCTGACCGATCTTTTTCTTGAGAATAAAATAAGTGATGCTTTGCTACTCTTAAACGATGTGCTTAACAAAGGATTCGACGGTAGCCATTTCATCACGGGCCTTGCTTCCCATTTACGCGACTTATTAGTGAGCAAAGATCCTGCTACATTACCTTTACTTGAAGTGGGGGCCAGTATTCGTGAGCGCTACCAGACACAAGCCCGGAAATGCCCTCTTTCCTTTTTATATCGCGCTATGAAGCTTTGTAACGACTGCGATCTCAACTTTAGAGCCAGTAAAAACAAAAGGCTATTAGTGGAGTTGACTCTCATACAAGTAGCGCAGCTCACTTCAGAAGCAGAAGACGTCTCGGGTGGGCGTAGCCCTAAACAAGTTATAAAACCCATATCTGCACCGCCTGCTGCCAAGCAGCAAGCCAGTGCTATGCCTGATACAAAAGCTTCAAATACTGCAAAGAAAAGCTCATCAGCCATTGCAGCAAAGACGTCACATACAATGCCTGTACATACAGCGCCCGGCGGTTTACTACAAAAGCAAGGGAAGGAAGAGAAAAAAGTTCCGGTAATGAAGATGTCCGGGCTGGGTGTCTCCATAAAGCATCCTCGCCCTAAAGAGGAAAAGGACACCTCAAAAGCCATCCAAAACGCTCGTTCTGCTTTACCGGAGGAGGACTACGTTTTCAATGAGAAGGATGTAAATTACTACTGGCAAGAATATGCCGGACGGATGCCAAAAGAACAGGTGGCTATTGCCAAACGTATGCAAAATATGCATATAACTTTGATCGATAACACTACTTTCGAAGCCGTTGTAGACAATGAAATTATTGCTAAAGAGTTTACAAGCATGATTCCTGCTCTCCAAGAGTACATCAGAACTCGACTTAAGAACCGGAAAGCCACGATGAAGGTACGTATCAGCACGCCTAAAGAGCAGGTTCGTGCCTATGGACGAGTAGAACAATATCAAATGATGGCAGAAAAGAACGAAGCTCTGGCAAAATTAAAAGATGAATTCGGGCTGGAATTGTATTAAATTTGAACAATTAACGTTAAAACAACAGAACTTAATCTATAATTTTCTCAATAAAATTTAGACGTATCCGTTTTATTTTTCATATTTATGTTTATTTTTGCCAATAATAAACAAAAGAGGTAAATAAGCATTTGAAAACAAATAGAATTATATGGACATTACTCGGACAGATTTTATTTGCTGCTGTCTTTCCAACTTATGCCGTTACTCCAAAACAAAAACAAAAAATTCTTGAATCATTTGCCGAAAAGCAAATCCTCTATAATGATAGCATTTCTATAGATAGTGTTATTACCTGGAGCGAAGAAATACTCCCAAAGATGCGTTTCAACACAAATAAGGAACTGTATTTTTTACTCCAACTCCAATTGGCAAATGCTTACACTGTACATGGAGACATCAGCCTGGCCACTGATCGGGCACAATTGATGTACGAAGAAGCTAAAGCAAGCAATTATCCCTTCGGAACAGTCATAGCCAATCAAGCTATCGGAGATGCTTATAACACACTGGCCTATATGACCAACAAGGCTTTGGAATCTTATCAGGATGCACTCACTGAATTAGCAGATATTTCAATAGAACATCCCTATAAAAAACAGCTTTTATTAAAGATTTCAAATGTTCTGCAACGAAAAGGACGCTTAAAAGAAGCTGATAAAACATTGAAAGAACTGGAGCAACTTTTAAAGAAAAGTCCGGATTATCCTACAACTTTCTTTTTTTATATTGAAAAAGCGAATTATGCCATTTCACACGGGCACTTGTCACGGGACTATCTTGATGAAGCCAAACTGTATTTGCAAAAGATGGATTCCATCAATCAGCAACATCCGGAAAAATTCTATCGTTTTCACATTAACTACACCACAGCAGCCTATTATCGGGCTATGGGTAATTGGGATACTACATACTGGGATAAATCACTAAAGATGTATACCATACTGCAAAAGGAATATGCCAACAATAAGCGATCTACTTATTACCGATGGACTTCTTTAGAAAAAATCTATCTTTATAAAATACAAGGCAAAATAAAAGAAGCTTGTCTGATCTATCAAGAGCTATATCCTCCCAAAATGCCACTAGCTTCACAAAGCTATATCCGCCAGATTAATTCTATAAAGGCTCAATATCAGATAGATAAAATAGCCATTGCAAGTAACAAAGAATACAATAAAATTATATCAACCATATTAATAGGAAGTATTGCATTACTTATTGTGTTTACCTTATTAGCCTTCCGTCTCAAAAAGCAACAAAACAGAATTGCTCTGTCGACTCACAATTTAGCCCTTCTACGAACCAGATCAGAAAAGGAGACTCGTTCAAAAAGTGTTTTTATTTCAAATATGAGCCATGAAATACGCACACCACTTAATGCTTTATCCGGTTTTTCAAGATTACTGACAGACAAAAACCTTGATACTGAAACGCGCCTGCTATGCAGCCAGGTTATTCAGCAAAATTCCGAGCTACTCTTGAAACTTATCAACGATGTTATAGATCTCTCTAATTTAGGCTTTGACAAAATTCAATTTTCCATCAACAAATACGATGCAGTCAATATTTGCCGGAATGTAATAGACACAGTCAATAAGGTCAAGCAAACACAAGCAGAACTGGTATTTACTACAAACCTGCAAGAGATGATTCTGGAGACTGACACATCTCGACTACAACAGGTTTTAATTAACTTACTCATTAATGCAACTAAATTTACTCCGCAAGGAACAATAAATCTAAATTTGCAAAAAGAAGCCGATGGGATAGCCTTTTTTTCGGTCACAGATACAGGATGTGGCATACCAAAAGACAAACAGGCTACGATATTTCAACGTTTTGAGAAGTTAAACGAATATTCTCAAGGAAGTGGC
>JAQVYP010000240.1 GCA_029004655.1 Oscillospiraceae bacterium
TATAGAAAACGTAGTCAGACGCTGCTGCCCATCCACAACATGGAAAGGTTTATATCCGATATCAAGCAACCACTCATCCTCAAGCCACAAGCGTGTTTCTTTGCGGCTAACCGCCTTCAGAGAAAGCAGACCGGTATAATGATATCTATCCTCATGAAGATTCAACAGATCTTCCCAAAAATCTGCAAGTTGCTCATGTTTCCATGCATAGCCACGTTGATAGTCAGGTATGCGGAATAGTCTATTTTGAAAAAGTACTGATAAGGATTGAAGTTCATTTGCCATTTGTGTCGCCCCCTAAGCCGCCAACCGCATAGCATTGGCATTAATCGTCTCTATGACTCCTCTTATGCGTTGAAATGCTTCAAGGTTGTCATCGAAAGTCTCGAAGATATCTGCACCACCGGCAAACTCATCATCTTTCATGTCTTCCGGCATCAAAGTTCCCCAACGTGTAATCCAGTCCACGATGTAACGCACAAAGGTGATTTGCGGTTCGGAGAACAGCCGACTATCGAGAAATTCCGAAAAAGCAGACAATGCAGCTTCATGCGACAAACCGGTAATTCCACGTATAAAGCGTCCTAAAGAAACACCGTTTGCAGCTGCCTCATATTCCTTTTCGGTACCCACTTCATGCCAAAAAATTTTCTCCAATTCATCCCAGTCGGTCGAGCTGAGTGTCTCGTTGTTCTTCAACTTTTGAATAGCTGGTTTGTTTTCATTCTCCTTGACATATCGTTCCGCCCTCTGGTAATAGCCTTCCATAGCCGGGTCTTCAGCAAAACGCTCGCCTTCCTTTTCCAACAAAACACTATCAGTCACATTAATAACTTTAGCGCGCATTTCTTTTTTTAGATATTGCATAAGGTCACGCAATTGTTGGCGTATCTCCTCAATATCAAGCAAAGTTGCCGTTGTCCAAAAGCTATCCTGTTGAACCCTTTTAATCATTTCACGCCGCTCCAGTACTTGAGGAATAGTCGCTTTGGGTTCAAGGTTGCGGGCGATAGTTTTAACTCTATTAATGATAGATCGCTGTGTGTTTTCGTCGCCAGTCGCATACGCAATTGCAAGTTTATACATCAAGGCGTCCAGACGCCGAGCAGTTTCATCATCGTCAGCTGCCGGAACCAATCCTGCTAAGTGGGAAATGATGTCCGCTGACTCAATAACACCAATATATTGGAATGTGTTAGAATCAGAATACTTTTCCACCAGTTTCAGGTTCTGCTTGACCTGGAACTGTTCTTTATTTAGTGAAGCTATGGAGCCAGAAATATCCTCGACAAGCATTTTTCTGAATTCGATGAGTTCCGACTCTTGGAACTTCATGTCTTGAAGTTCGCGAATCAGCATCACTTTCAGCTTGAAGGTGTATTCAGCCAAGGAAGTGGTTTCGTTTGACTCTTTGCCCTTGGGATCTTGGCGGAAAAACTCAAAGTTTCCGAGATAATCAAAGATATAAAACTTCTTTTTATCCTCACCCGGACCGAAGATATCTTCGCAGAGCCTTGTACCACGACCAAACATTTGCCAGAACTTCGTTTTTGACAATACACGCTTGAAAAACACAAGGTTAAGTATTTCAGGTACATCGATGCCCGTGTCGAGCATATCTACCGAGATAGCAATTTGAGGATATTTATCCTTCTGTTTAAAGGCTGTCAGCAAATCCTCAGCATATTTCTCATAATTATCAATAACGCGTGCAAACTCTCCGTGGTATTGCGGATAGAGTATATCAAATTGTTGCTTTATGAATTCGGCATGGCGGTGATTCTTGGCGAAAATTATCGTCTTCCCCAATTTATCTCCACCTTCGACTTTCAAACCCTTTGTCATAAGGTCTTGCAAGATTTGCTGATTAGTATTTATGTTAAAAAATTGTGAGTTTATAGCTTCACCTCTAATGAAGTCAGGTATTTCCTCATCCTCGTCAAAAGCCTCTTCAAACATAGTCTGTTGCTCGCTCGATAAATCATCATAGTGGATTCCCTCAGTAGGAATGCGAAACAGTTTCTCGATGCAATGGTAATCAGTCAAATAGCCCTCGGATACAGCTGTGCTATACTCATATGCATAGGTGGGCATATTATTTTCCAACCCAAAAAACTCATAGGTATTGAATCCCACATCGTCTTTCGGCGTAGCGGTTAGTCCCACAAGAAGTGCATCAAAGTAATCAAATATAGCTCTGTACTTCTTAAAGATGCTTCGATGAGCTTCATCTATAATGATTAAATCAAAGTGGGCAGGAGTAAATAGCTTCTTACCATCTTCGGTTCTCTCCTCGTTGATTGCATTCATTATAGTAGGATAAGTAGAGAAAATTGCCCTGTCGGTGGGCTTGTCATCGCCACGCTTGCAGAGGTTGCAGGATGAAAGGTTTGGCATATGCTTTGTAAATGCCGATTTCGCTTGTTTTACCAATTCAACTCGGTCAGCCAGAAATAAAATATTTGTTGCCCATGCATGGGTTGTCAATACATCAACGAGAGATACCGCCGTTCTCGTCTTCCCGGTACCTGTTGCCATTACTAAAAGGGACTTACGTCGACTATTTGAAAATTCATCGCATATACGCTGAATTGCAGTCTTCTGATAATGGCGGTCGGTGATTTCTGGATTGATTCGGATGTTGTCAAAAGGAACGCGCTGTTCTCGTCGGTTCATTAGTCGCTGCAAGTCTTCTTTGGAAAACACTGAATACACCTTACGCTCTGGGTAATTAGTATCATCCCAGAACCAGGTGTCGTAACCGTTTGTATAGAAAATAAAGGGACGTTGTCTGTATTTCTTTTCAAGACAGTCTGCATATAGCTTCGCCTGATGGCGGCCGACTTTCGGGTCAACCGTTGTTTTCTTCGCTTCTACAACTGCAAGAGGCAAACCATTGTCACCATTTAACACATAATCGACATAGCCGTCGCCAGAATCATTTGGCAT
>JAQVYP010000241.1 GCA_029004655.1 Oscillospiraceae bacterium
TCGCGACATGCAACCGAAGCGTAAAAATTATTTAAATCACAATGCAAAATTGCTCTGCTCAAAGCATACATCACCGCCGAACATTCGTTCTTTTTTAATATTATACGTTGGTAATTTGCAAATGTAAAGGGCAATCGGAACATTTGTTTGATTAAAATTTTACCATAAGATATTTTTTGCAATTATGATATAATAATCACACGAATGTGATTATTATAATATTTAAAGCACCTTTTGCTCGCCACTGTGAGTGGCAACCGCAAAAGCTGTGCATATTATACCATTCATTCTTCGAATTCATGATATAATATAAACTAATAAATATTAGAACAGCTTTGGCAGAAAGGGAATATACTGTGAAATCATTAAATCAGAAACGTAAAATTGCAAAATATGCGGTGGAACTCTTTGAAAAAGAATACCCGCAAGCAATATGCTCATTATACAGTGAGAATGCACTGCAGCTTTTGATAGCTACGAGGCTGTCTGCACAGTGTACAGATGCCAGAGTGAACTTGGTAACACCTGCGCTTTTCGAACGCTTTCCGACTGCTCAGGCGTTTGCTGGCGCACGAATAGAAGATATCGAGGAACTTATAAAAACCTGTGGACTTTATAAAACAAAGGCAAAGAGTTTGAATGGAATCGGTAAAATGCTGGTTGAAAATTATGATGGAGAGGTGCCTGACACGATGGAGGAGCTTTTGAAGTTGCCCGGTGTCGGCAGAAAAACCGCCAACCTTGTTTGCGGCGATGTTTATGGCAAGTCCGCTGTGGTCACTGATACTCATTTTATAAGATTGTGCAACCGAATGGGATTCGTAAACAGCAAAGACCCATTGAAGGTCGAAAATGCAATGCGTGAGATATTGCCGCCTGAAAAATCAAGCGATTTTTGTCATCGAACAGTTATGCATGGACGTGCCGTTTGCACAGCAAGAAAAGCCAAGTGTGACATTTGCTGCTTAAATGATATTTGCGAAAAAAGGATATAGTAGGGGCGGATTCCATATCCGCCCCTACAGCGCCTGAAATTATTCAATCATTCAAATAATATGCTTAAATGATATTTATAAAAAATTAGTAGGGCGTAACTTCTGAAAAATTATATAATATTCTTAAAAATTTCGCAACATTTTTAGTGTTTCAATTGTTTTATGTATAGAGGAGGGATTGACATGACGGATTCTTTGTTGCGTACGAACAAAGATATCGAAGAAATTTATGCAAAATATGTTGATACAATTTATCGAGTGTGCTTTTTGTTTATGAAAAATCAGGCAGATACGGAAGATGCTCTGCAAGCTACTTTTATCAAGCTGATGGAGCGCACGGTTGAGTTTGCGGACGAGCAGCACGAAAAAGCCTGGCTTATTTGCGTTGCTTCAAATATTTGCCGCAACAATTTAAAGCATTGGTTCAGAAAAACAATCGATATTTCGTCACTCCCTTTGGTAGATGAGGCGCTCGATCCACAGATTAAAACGACTGTTAAAAGAGTATTATGCCTGCCTGATAAATATAAAACAGTGATTTACATGTATTATTACGAGGGCTACAAGACCAAGGAAATAGCTGAAATTCTTAATAAAAATGAGTCCACAGTCCGCTCATATTTGCGGATTGGACGTAATCTTTTGAAAATTGATATAGGTGGTGAAATCTATGAATGAAAAAGATATTAAAAATGCAATAGAAAAAATTTCTCCCGACGAGCAAAGCCGACAGAGAATGTTGAATAATATATTAAACCCTGAGAAATCCAGAAAAACTGTTGTTTACAAAAGATTAATACCTGCCGCTGCGCTTGTGGTCATGGTTTGTGCATCATTTGCGATCTATGGAATTTTATCCCAGAACAATAAGGCTGCCATAGACAAGGGGCAAAACGAAACTTTCGACAATGAGATTGGCGGCATTGGCACAGATGCAATTTATGAAAATTCCGATAAAACTACGGATTCGGACGGCATTGAAATGGATATAGCAATGGTATACTTGCTGAATTTTAATGGGCGGGTATACACTTTACCGTACCAAGATAAGCTTGATTATCTGGGATACAGCAGCACTGTGACCTCGGACCAGGTGGGTGAGAAAATAGCTGTCAGCACGGACGGAACAGCGGTATATCAATATGTTCCGGCAGGCTGTGAGGCTTTTGTAGTAGCAGAAAAGGACGGTGGGTATGAGCTTTATAGCTTTATGAGTTTTGAAAGCTATAACAATAATAAGGATGAGAATGCCAGTGAGTATTTGAAGCTTTATGGTGCTGATTCTGCGGAAGATATTGCGAAAATCGAAGTTTACGGATACTATGGTGATTTTAAAAACGCATCCATTAAGACCTATACTGATTCTGCAACAACAGCCAAATTTTACAAATATTTTAAGGATTTGAAAAATAATAGCGATCAGTATTTTGCGGCGCTTTTTGGAAATTCAAGTGTGACGCAAGACATTGGCGAAACAAGCTCTTATGTCATAGACTACGGTGATGATGCCGTAACTGCAAGTGCTGTTCAGCCCGATGGTATTGCTCGTTCCACAAGTGGTGCAAACGCCACTGACTACGGTGATTATGCGTTTGGCGGAGGTGCGGTGGCACCCGATGAAACTGCTGGTCAGGCAGGTCAGTCCACAAGTGCTTATCCCGGAAGTGCAGGCAATGCTTTAGCCAATGAGTCCGTTTTTAGAATCTGTTTAAAAAACGGAAATTTCATGGAATTTTCCTATTATCCAAATATTCAGTTCCTTTCAAGATTTTCTGTCGGCGGCGAATTCAGCGAAATGCTCCAAAATATGGGGTAGGACCCAGGTTTCATTTATAGCGAATCGACGGCATGTATGGATTACACGTTTCAGGCAACCAATATTCCAATTAACGCCAGACATCGTTGTTGTCCTCAACAAGCGTCAGCCCGGTCTTCGTCCTCCGCCTTGT
>JAQVYP010000242.1 GCA_029004655.1 Oscillospiraceae bacterium
TGTTGTTAAAAATGCTATTTATAAAGTTATTCGTGCGGCGTCAGCCACTGACCTTGGTGAGAATCTGGTTGTTCAGGGGGGCACCTTTAATAATGACGCTGTACTCAGAAGTTTTGAGCTTGAACTTGGCAGACAGGTTACAAGACCCACCATTGCCGGAATTATGGGCGCATTCGGTGCGGCATTGGCTGTCAAGGATTTAAACCTTGCAAAATCCGAAATGCTCAATGAGAAAGCTCTTGAAAGCTTTTCACATAGCGCTCGTCCTACCGTTTGCAAGTCATGTACAAACCGTTGCAATCTTACAATCAATGAGTTTGACGGCGGAAGAAAGTTTATTTCCGGTAACCGTTGCGAGCGAGGGTTAGGCAAAAAGAAAGATGATTCAATGCCTAACATGTATAAATTTAAGCATGATTATTTAAGAAATTTGAAACCCAAAGAAAACGCCACGCGCGGTAAAGTCGGCATTCCGATGGGACTTAATATGTATGAAAACCTGCCGTTCTGGCATGCGTTTTTAACTGCTTTGGATTTCCATGTAGTTTTGTCACCAGAATCCAACCGCAAAATCTATCTTAAAGGTCAATATACAATTCCGTCTGATACCGTTTGCTACCCCGCTAAGTTGATGCATGGTCATATTGAGGCATTGCTAGACGCCGGAATAACAACAATATTTTATCCTTGTTTGCCCTATAACTTTGATGAAAAATTGGGCGACAACCATTATAATTGCCCTGTTGTTGCTTATTATCCCGAGTTGCTTGCCGGAAACGTGAAAAGATTGGATACCATAAAATATTTAACACCATATTTTGGGCTGCACCGTAAAAAAGATTTTATAAAGAAAGCGGCTGAATATTTTGGCAAAGAATACAATATCGCCAAAAGTGAAATCAAAACTGCCTGTGACTGTGCATACAATGCGTATGATAAATACAGATCTGACATCAAGGCAGAGGGCGACAGAATCATTAAGTTTGCAAGGGAGCACAACTATCCCATAATTGTTTTGGCAGGGCGTCCATACCACGTTGATCCCGAGATTAATCATGGTATTGATTCATTGCTTAACTCTTTCAAGCTTTGTGTAATCACGGAAGATTCTATATCCGCAAAACTGGAAAAACAGCCTGTAAAGGTTCTCAACCAGTGGACTTATCATTCACGTCTTTACAGCGCTGCGAGATATGTTGCCACTCAACCTGATATGCAATTAATCCAGTTGATTTCATTCGGATGCGGAATCGATGCTATAACAGGGGACGAAGTGCGCTCAATTCTTGAAAATAGTGGAAAGCTGTATACTCAAATTAAAATTGACGAAATTTATAATCTTGGCGCAGTTAAAATTCGAATTCGTAGTCTACTTGCCGCAAATATTAAGGGGGACAAATAATTGGCAGAGCTCGTATATAACGCAGAAGGAAGACTTCTTTTTACAGAAGAAATGAAAAAAGAATATACAATACTTATGCCACAAATGCTCCCGGTCCATTTTTCTATGATGAGAAAATGCATGGAGCTCGAAGGCTTAAAAGTTGAAATGCTGACCTCGAACCACCGCGGAATAGTTGACACAGGGCTAAAATATGTTCATAACGACACTTGCTATCCGGCTCTTTTAGTTATAGGACAGCTAATAGAAGCAGTTGAATCGGGTGAGTATGACCCACACAAGGTCGCGCTGATCATTACGCAGACCGGTGGCGGTTGTCGTGCATCAAACTATATTCATTTACTTCGCAAGGCTCTTGAAAAGGCCGGATTGGAGTTTGTTCCGGTCATATCACTTAACCTTTCGGGACTTGAAAAAAATCCGGGATTTAAATTGTCATTAAAATTTCTTGCCAGAATGGTTTATGCAATTATATACGGTGATATAATCGTTCAGATGGCTAATCAATGCCGCCCTTATGAAATTGAAAAAGGCTCAACCGATAAGCTGATTGAAAAATGGATTGATCGTTTGGTTGAAGGATTTAAACATACAAAAGGACTTGGCGCTAAAGGTATCAAGAAAAACATGAAGTTGATTGCAGATGACTTTGCGGCACTTCCTGTCAATGTTGTTCCCAAGGTTAAGGTCGGCGTTGTCGGAGAAATCTACATAAAATATTCGCCGCTAGGCAACAACAATCTCGAGAAATTTTTACTAAGCGAGGATTGCGAGCCTATCGTTCCGGGACTCATTGATTTCGCCGCATTTAAGGTTGATAATCGTCTTGAGGATATAAAAATTTATGGCGGTAATCCTGTAAAATTTGCTGTATGCAAAATTCTTATTAAATTTATTTTAAAACAGCAAAAAGCGATGATTGATACTATCAAAACGAAGGAACGTTTCAGAGTGCCAACACCATTTTTGGAAATCAAGAAATTGGTTCGTGGATATTTGGGATATGGTAACAAAATGGGCGAAGGTTGGTTGCTTACAGGCGAAATGCTGGAGCTTGTTGAAGACGGAATCAACAACATTGTTTGCACTCAGCCGTTTGGATGCTTGCCAAATCATGTTGTTGGCAAGGGAATGATTAGGGCAATTAAAAACAATCATCCGGAGTCAAATATTGTTTCTATTGATTATGACCCCGGTGCCACCAAAATCAATCAGGAAAACCGCATTAAGTTGATGCTTGCCAATGCCAAAATCAGCACTAGCAAAAAGAGCAAACCCCAAGCAGAAAAAGAAAAAGTTAAGTCTTAAATTTTTTAAGGGCCAAAGTTGAAACTTATGGCCTTTTACTTTTCTTTGTATAGTCGGTTGCCTTTAATATTATTTTAGGTTAAAATGATATAGTAAAAGAAATAGAGTGGACTGCAAAACTCTTATTTAGGAACAGTCATGACTGTTTTCTACAGTAATAAATATTGAGGTTTCCGAAAATATTGTGGTTACCGAAAGCTGTTAAATCTGTAGGGAAT
>JAQVYP010000243.1 GCA_029004655.1 Oscillospiraceae bacterium
TCAAATGTACGATTGAGGATTGTAATTTGAGACAGCCGCCAATAAAAAAAGAAACAGCATGACAATGAAAGCAAGTGATTTAAAATATATCGCACCGAACATAACGGCTGAAAAGTTGAATGTTTTTCTTCCTCTTCTTAATCAATACATGCACGAATATAATATATGCGGTAAATTGAGAGAGAGTGCATTTATCGCAACAATAATGCATGAAACTGGTTCACTTCGTTGGCTTGAAGAATTGGCATCAGGAGAAGCGTATGAAGGTAGGCATGATCTTGGAAATGTTATTAAAGGAGATGGTAGAAGGTATAAAGGGCGTGGCTTGATAATGCTTACTGGTCGCTCGAACTACGAAAGGGCATCGAAGGCGTTAATGATTGACTCATTAAGTAACCCTGAACAGCTAACAACGCCAAAAATAGCAACACTTGTAGCGTGTTGGTGGTGGCATCAGAGGGGATTAAATGAGGTTGCCGATAGCGGAGATTTCAGGCGTGTGACACGACTTGTAAATGGTGGTTATACTGGGATTGCAGACAGACAAAAGTATTACGACAGGGCAATGCAAATATTAAAATAAAAAGATATGATAACAAACGTACGTATAGGCAATGATATAAAACTTATGTGGCAGATACTCGATGGAGGGGTACCTGTAAACCTTACGAATGCGACAGACATCAAGATCTCGATTGCACAGGGAGGCACACCGTCATGCGACAAGATTGAGATAACCACGTTTGAGATAATTGATGCAGTGAACGGTATGATTGCGGTGGAGGTGCAGAAAGAGGTCATAACTAAGCTTGGGTACCTGTGGACCGTACTCGAATACACGGTGCCCGATAGCAGCATGATAGACGGTAACAGGAAGATAACCGTTGATAATGTGCCTGTGCGAATCGTTGCGGTTACGGACGAGGCATCGCAGGACTCTGAATTTACCGTTTCATCCGATATACAGGCTGGCTTTCAGGGCAAAAGCGCTTACGAGGTGTGGTTGGATGAAAACCCAGACAAGACGCTACAAGACTATTTCGATTGGTTACAAAAACCCGCAATAGACATAGCAGAAACGGTAAATTTACAGGAACAAGCAAGGGTTGAAGCTGAGGAGTTAAGAGTTTTAGCGGAAGAATTGCGCCAGACAAACACAGCCACAGCTATTAGTAACGCTGAGAATGCCACAGAAAACGCCAATACGGCGGCACAAAATGCGGATGATGCAAGGTTGGCAATTCAAAGTGATTTAGGAGCTAAAGCATTTCACGGTTATGCGAGCATTGAGGTTGCGAAAACTCTAAAACAGGTTGAAGACGACACGAGTGTTAAGATGACTAATCTCATCACAAATGGGAATTTTGTAAATGGCACAACAGGATGGCGATTTGGTGGAAATATTACCGGAACAAGCGTTGCAGATAGTATCTTATCTTTTATTGGCGGGGGACACTTAATCGCAACTGGTGACAATTGGATAAACCAAATAGGTCGAACTATGGCTCCCGATGGGCACGTCTTATACAATATAGTAACTGCAAGGTCGTTAATGGGGGCAAGATTTTATATGGGAATTGGTTTCACTTCCTATAGTTACGACTTAACAGACCAGTGGGGAACCTATTCATATCTTGGCAGTTATGATTATTACAATACTCCGACTTATGGAGCCGCATTGGGTAATACCGTTGAAATGACAAATGCGATGTGCTTTGACCTGACAGAGATATTCGGGGCAGGCAATGAGCCAACCAAAGAAGAAATGGACTTACTTATTTCCATCTTAGGCATAGATTATTTTGAAGGCGAAATAACCATTCCAGCACAAAAAATAATGCAATGGCAACTAAAATTAATAAGGAAAAATAAGAATGCAATTATAGCACTTGGAGGAACAATAATTTAACAATAAAAACAAAATAATATGACAACATTTAGCATAGCAGATTTTCTAAAAAATAACCTCAAAAGTGGTTACGATAACGGCTCATTCACTTACGAGCAAGTAAACATTTACTCTTTTAATTATCTATCGAAAGGGCAAATTTCGCAATCTGATTTCGACGAGATTCAGTTGCATTTGAATCCAGTTGAAGAAATTATCGAATAACCAAATTACTTCACATTGAAGAGGTTACCGAACTTTAAAAAATATGATATGAAATTATATTTAAAATTTTTAAGAATGAATTTCACAGAATACATAAAAGAAAACAAATCCCTGAAAAGTACAGAAAGGATTATTTATGAAACTAGAAACTAAACAGAAAATATGGGCAGTAATCCTCACTTTAGGGTTAATATTATTCTTTGCAACAGGCTGTAAATCAGTGCAATTTGTGCCTGTAGAATACAGGACAATTGAATATAAGGATAGGTATGTTATAGATAGTATTTATAATAGAGATACGGTGCAGATATATATAAGGGGTGATACGGTGTTTAATAATGTAGTTAAGTGGCGTGAGAGATTTAAAGTTGACACCCTGACTTATTTTAAGACCGATAGCGTGCCTGTAATTGTTGAGGTGGATAAATATATCAATCAGTTAACAAAGTGGCAGAAATGGCGTCTAAATGCGCTTAACGTGATTGTGGCAGGATTGCTTGTTTGGTTATTCTTTCTTTTCAGGAGTAAATTAAGGTTTTAAATAAAAAACCCTTGACATCACGTCAGGGGTTTTCTGTAAAAAAAAAGTAGTTAATTTTGAAAAACTTTAATGTTAATGTTAAGGTTTAGTTTATTTGTAATCGCAAAACAAAGATAAGAAAAACATACGGATAATACAAATATTTATCGTGATTGTGTTAAAATAGTGTTAAAGTTATGTTAAAGTCGTGTTTTTATTTGGCAGAATATACAACTTGTTGTATATTTGTAATAACAAATTAAAAGATAGTAGTTATGAAAACAACAAGA
>JAQVYP010000244.1 GCA_029004655.1 Oscillospiraceae bacterium
ATAACTTCTTGACCGACTGTGACGTTTTCAATATTGCTGATATCAATTATTGTTTGATCCATGCAAACACGCCCGACAATGTTTGCCACTTTTCCTCCGACCAGGACCTTTCCGCGATTTGACAAATGGCGAGGATAACCGTCTGCATATCCGACAGGAAGTGTGGCAACAGTCATTTGTTTTTTGGATTTAAATGATCTGCCATAGCTGACATATTCACCTTCATTAATTTGCTTTATCATTGATATAACAGTTTTTAAAGACATGGCAGGTTTTAAGTCAACACTCAGCTTCAACCCCACTGATGGTGTCATTCCGTAAAGAATTATACCCGGTCTTGTCAGGTTGCCCCTGTCTGTCGGTTGAAGAATAGTTGCGGCGGAGTTGCAGCAGTGAATCAGCTTGGGATTTATTCCCCGATTCTTCAAAGCAGCAATTGCAAAACAAAAGCGTCTATATTGAGCTTCGGCAAATTCCCCTTCAGGATCGCTGTCAAAGTCCGCTGTGGCAAAGTGCATAAAGACCCCTTCAGCTTCAAGTGAAGGAAGCTTTGCAACCTCTGCCACCAAATCAGCACTTTGCTCAAGGTTTGCTTCATTTCGAAAATCGAAACCGATTCTTCCCATTCCGGTGTCCAACTTTAGGTGAACTTTAACGGTCACACCAGCCGCCACCGCTTGCTGTGAAAGACTTTGTGCGTATCCGGTGTCAAACAAAGCTTGGGATATATTGAAATTATGTAACGATTCGGCAAATCTCGGCGGTGTGTATCCCAAAATTAAAATCGGAAGCCCTATTCCGTTGTTTCGAAGCTCAATTGCTTCTTCAATATTTGAAACTGCAAGCCAATCCACACCGTTTTTTTCATAAATTTTAGACAAAATAACAGCGCCGTGGCCGTAGGCATCGGCTTTTACAATAGCCATTATCCCACGACCGTCAGCGGCTTTTTTAATTTGGTTTAAGTTATATAAACATGAGTCAAGGTTAATTTCGGCCCAGGTTCTTTCAAGAAAACTCATTGAACTATCTCCAAAATACAATTATTCACTTTATTATATATTTTTTACATACTCAAGTCAATTCAATTTTGTTGATTTGTGTTGGGTTTTTAAAGTTTTGGGATAAACTTGTTTTAAGCTTGTTATACACTATTTCCGAAAACGGAATTGCACCCACGCAGAGAATTGCCCAAAGTACGGTATACAAAAGGCAAATTTGTCCCTCAAGATTTAGCGGAATATAACTATAGTCCCAAACATTCATGTGAAGCCAAAGATTGAAAACACAGCCAAAAATCAGTTCAACAGAGGTGATTGCCGCAGCTCCCATAACGCATTTATATAAAAAACGCATATCCTTCATTCCTTTGGAGATAACTGCTAAAGAACAGAATGAAATTCCTCCGGCAATTAGCATTGATGGATGAGTTTCGCCACGCCAAATAACCTCAACTAAGCCGTAACCAACTGAACCGATTGAGAACATTATTGATGGAGTAATATATTTGTTATTTTTCATATTTTATCACCGCTTTTTTTATTTCTTTGATAGTGTTTCCAGTAAAGCACAGTTGTTACATGTAAAATTTTGATAGTTGTTTTGAATTATGGCTATATCTTGACGATTAAACTTGCAATGAGTCGCTTAAAATGATAAAATAATCTAATTAAAGTGATTTTACAATAGCGAAAGGATAAGGCAAATGAGTTTTAAAAAATGGATATTGTCCGAAGTTAATAAGCCACTTGCCTTGTCGCTGGCAGAAGAATGCGATATTGATCCGCTAGTAGCTTTGATTGCGGTTTCCAGAGGATATGAAGAACCCTATGAACTCGAGCAGTTTTTGTCTGACGAACCCATTATGCGTGACCCTTTTGACCTGCACGATATGGACAAAGCAGTGGTTCGCATAACAAAAGCGTTGGAAAATAACGAAAAGATTGCAATTTACGGCGATTATGATTGCGATGGGGTTACCGCAACCGCGCTTTTGTTTGACTATTTAAAATCTGCCCAAGCAAATGTGATTTTTGCCATTCCCAGCCGTAATGTTGATGGATACGGCATGAGTGTGCGCCAGATTGAAATTCTAAATCAAAAAGATGTTAATTTAATTATAACGGTTGATAACGGGATCAATTCAATTGCGGAAGTGGCTTACGCCAAGGAAAAGGGTATAGATGTTATTGTAACCGATCATCATTTGTCATTAGGGGATTTGCCGGAGGCAGTGGCAATAATTAATCCGCATTTGCAGGAAGACAGCGAAGTTTTCAATGGCATTGCGGGTGTTGGAGTTGCATTTAAACTTGTCTGTGCACTTAGCGGAATGTTGCCTGAAGAAATGCTTTATAGATATGCGGATTTGGTTGCAATCGGCACAGTTGCAGACATTATGCCGTTGAAAGACGAAAACAGAACGATTGTAAGAGAGGGCTTGAAACTTCTTAATAATAGCACGCGAAACGGAATAATTGCGTTGATTGAAGTCAGCTCTTTATCAAATAAAAAAATAAAGGCAGGAAACATTTCATTTATGCTGGCGCCAAGAATTAATGCGGCAGGACGGATGGGGAATGCAGAAGATGCTGTAAACCTTTTGCTCGAAAGCAATTATGAAAACGCGCTGATTAGTGCCAGAGAAATTGATTTGCTAAATACTGAAAGGCAAAGAATTGAGCAAAATATAGTAAATGAAGCTTGTGCAAAAATAGAGAAAAACAGATATAATAACGACAGAGTTATTGTTGTCGAGGGTGACGGTTGGCATCAGGGAATTATCGGCATCGCGGCATCAAAAATCGTTGAGAAATACGCAAGACCATGCATTGTTTTGTCTGTAGACGTCGAAACGGCAGTCGGCTCGGGAAGAAGTATACCGGGATTTTCTCTGTTCGAAAGCCTTTGCAGTGCA
>JAQVYP010000245.1 GCA_029004655.1 Oscillospiraceae bacterium
CAGTTTATAACGGATTTTATTTTTTCAAAGTTAGCTCTCGACCTGAGTTGCGAAAAATACAGGTGTCTCTATGAGCAGTGCTTGAATATCGGGAGGTTAGCTGCATGAGTTTTTAACGGAGTATTGTTATATTCAAAACATAGTCTTGTATTTCCTTTATCATTTGCTTTGGCAACTGAAAAGCAACAAAAGGTGTTTGAGGCAAAATTATTTCATATAAAATATATGAATCTAAAAGCTTATTATCAACAGCATCCTTTAATATTCTTAGTTGTGGGTCTTGTTTGATTTTAATTTTCGCATTCTCAAGCCCTATAAGTAAAGAGATCAAACACTCTTTATCTTCAATGATTGAATATTGTCCTTTTGATATGCCCATGGATTCTTTGTATCCTGGTTCAAAAGTCCAAACAGCTTTAGTAATTGCATATCCGATCCATTTTTCAGATATGGCAATACTGACTTTATTGTCCGAGATTCTATTTAATTCCATTTGAGGATTAAAACACCAATCTTAAGTATTTCTTTTTGCCTTTTCAAATATATTGATCAGTGATTTTTTTATTCTGGGATTATTTCTATTAAATATTTGAGCGATTACAATTTCATTAACAGCTTTTTTCAAATCATTCATCGACAAATATGAATCAGCTAAAAACCAATGTGCCATATAATCGATATAATTCTTTTCAATTGCTTTGATATACCAAATATTTGCATTTTCATAATCGCCCTTTGCTCCATAAATTTGACCAATGTAAGTCATAACAGTGAAGAGTGATGAATCGGCATTTAATGATAATTTATAATATAAAAGGGCACTATCAAGGTTATTGGCATTAAAAAAAGTTTCTGCCTTTTCAAACAGAGGTTTTGCACGTTCATTTACTGAGATTTTATATGTATAAAGTCCAGAGTCCGTTGACACTCTGAAACAATCATGATAATTTAATTTATCCGAGAAATCTTTACACTCTATTTGTTTTTCCAGTGTATTTATTTCGTATGTAATTTTTGAATTCTCCAGAATATTTAGAATCTCTGCAGGAGAGTGGATCTGTTGAGAAAATACAGTAGTAATAAATGAACAAAAAATCAAAACAATTTTATATTTTTTCATATAACCGGAGTTTAAAAATAATCAGAGATTAGTCAATTTTATTATTGTCCCCGACGGTCTACCTGTAAAACCATGTTCCGCAATACATTATGATCAGATTATTTCGATTTACAACATTGGTTTTACAGGCATGTTAGCGCCTGTATGAAGTTTTGTCAAAAAGGTTTTCTGCATTTCTAAACATCAGATATTCAATTAAATTTAAAGCATCATTTATCATTATCCAATTATCATTTACCAATTCGCTCAACGCCTGAGAAATTCCTTTTCTAGCGATAATTGAATGGCCAATAAGGTTTTCTACAATTTTATCATCACCACCAAAAGTTAGAATCTTGTTATTTGGTACTGTTAAAATAAACTTTTTTAAAAAATCCTTTGCAGCCACCGGATTAATTGACCACGACCAGCACATGTCAATGTAAGCGTTTGAATAATTTTTTGCTAAGGACAACATTTCCTCATAATAAGGATAGCAGATATGATAAAAAATAAATTTCGTATTTGGCGATTGTCTGCACAATGATGCACAATCTGCCGGATTGTCTTTAACCCATTGCATGTTCATCACATTATTCATAGCCCATTGTCCTGTATGCATTTTTACTGGCAGTCCATATATTGTGGCTTTATCAACGGCATACCAAAACAAATAGTCCTGAAGTTTTTTTTCATCGACAGGACTGATCGTTTGGGAATTGATTTTATTTTGAAAAATGTTTTCAACCTCACTGGCTTCCAATCTTTCAAAATTAAGCCTGCGGAAATATGCGTTTCCAATTTTGACACCCTTGGCAATCTGATTATAATCAGAATACCACAAATCTATCAGTGCGTGCCAATCCGATAGTGTTTTTATATTGAAATTGTCAGTAATAGTGTAGGGATTTTGTGATACTTGAATTAAACCATTTAGTACAATATCATGATACAATATGTCAGAGGTTTCACTTCCTCTACAGGCTTTAACAGGCGAATGAACATGGCAATGCTTGATGTTAGCCAGATCTTGAATGATGTGTCGGTAGAACCCTTTTTTTCTTGTTTTTTCGTATCTGACTTGGATTTCGTTAATTGTTTCAGCAGAAATCTCATCGATGCCATACAACGTCCGGATTGTATTTCGGAATACAAAACCCGAAACAGTATTTTTTAAGTATGGCCAATATTCGTCTAAAATATTCCATTTATCAACAGGGCTGATCTCATTCGAAAATAAACGATCCCTTTCTGACTTAGATATTCCGGCTGAGATCAAATCAAAGCTAAAATAATGGTTAAGTAATAATGCCCAGTCATCACAGGGAATGATTGGATCAATACAATCAAGTCTTTCAGATTCCTCAACTAAATGCTCATGAGTATCAATGAAAGGCGTTTCGAATACTTTATTCTCAATTAATTTTTTGTTATTGCTTATCACGATTGTGTGTGTTTCTCATATTATATTTATTGCTTTTCTTGTATCGGCCATCTCCATGCATACCAAATTATTAGAAAATGAAAAATAGCTTCAATTGATTGATAATAGATATAATAATACCATATTTTCCCAGGCACAAAACGTGTAATAATTATAAGAATAATATGTAGAAAACTAACAATTATGTTTACCCAGCGGTTTATGTTTGGACTTAAAATAAGCGATAATATAATCAATACTCCGGTAAAAATTTAGCAATGACTTTTAACAATCACATGTTCGTAAATACCTGCTGTAAGGGCTAAACCCAAAAGAGAAAAGCATCTGTTTTGTAGTATTCGAAAACCGCAAACCATG
>JAQVYP010000246.1 GCA_029004655.1 Oscillospiraceae bacterium
TTTTGACCAATATTTTTTATTATCGCATTTTTTAGTAATTTTGCAGTCCGAAACTGTCTTATGGTGTAATGGTAGCACAACAGATTCTGGTCCTGTTTGTCCAGGTTCGAGTCCTGGTAAGACAACAACGCTGCTACGCAATCAGTTATATTTCAACTGGTTGCGTTTTCTTTTTTTAAGCTCTCTACCTAATTTTTTACCCCGGTTTTCACCTAAAAATACGACGTTGGCTTCTCCATGGCCAATTCCAGAAGAAATAAACCCATATAGTTATTTAGTTTACCAATCAATTCAAGAGTCCTCTCACGAAAGCCTCTTTCATTATGCTCAGGTAAATATACATATTTATATTCAATGCATTATTATATTTTTTAGATGTTTTAACCGTAGTAGCAGACTCTTCTAATGTTCACCAGCGACGGGAATAGGTGATCGTCACCACATATCAAGATGGGGCAGCCATCGGTTAACTTTACTGTTCTGTTATGATATTTTCATTAATCATTCATAATATATAAAAATAGACTATCTTTGAGGCATTAAAGCTGCCAGCTTATCTAATTTTGGTAATTTATCATTCTTATTTATCGAACTAAAGGGTATTTAGCTTTTAACATAACACATGAGAAAGTTCAACCGGTAAAATTATACCGGACTATCAGTCTGAAAAATTCATTATTTATTATATTTAAATAAATTAAATTCAATTTTAAATGAAAAATAAATATCTGCTTCAACTCTTCATCTCAGTTCTGGCTTTTGGCATACTTGCATGTAGCGACGATATTCAGGAAATAACACTCAACGTTGGCGAAAATGAAATATTTTTCGACTCCTCTGACGCACAAAATAAGGAGGTGACAATTGAGACAAACTCCAGCTCAATTACAATAGATATTCAGGAGGATGGACGTAAATGGTGTTCTGCCAGACGTTATGACAATATTATCTACATTAGCGTTACAAAGAATACAATTGTAGGTGATAACAGAAAAACATCAATCACAATAACAGCAAGAGAGGGTGAAACAAGAACAATACTTGTAACACAGGCGGCAAGCGACAAATATATAAGCTCCTTTATTATACCGGCAGATATTAACAATCTGAAGGCAGATATAAATGGAGTTATCAACAACAAAGAAAAAACAATTACAATTTCAACATCAGCCTGGATAGGCAATGTGAAAAATCTTATAGCACAGTTCGAAACCCAAGGCAAACTATATATCGGGGAAACAGAACAGATAAGTGGTGTTACACCTAACTCCTTTTTAGATAAGATAACCTACACAGTTAAAACAGCAAACGGGTTTTCTGCAGATTACGTTCTCATAGCCGAAGGAGCAATGTTTACAGGACTTCCTATTATAAAGGTGGATATTGAAGGCGGTGCCGAAGTGGTTGAGAAAACAGTTAAGCTGCCTGCGGTTTTTCAGCTTATTGACCCCTCAGATAAAGGTTTCGACATTGATTTGACCGCTATGAAAATTCGTGGGCGGGGAAACAGTACATGGGTTATGCCTAAGAAACCTTACCGTGTAGATTTTCCGCAAGAAACTTCACTTTTTGGATTGCCTAAAGCAAAAAAATGGGTGCTGCTGGCCAATTACCAGGATCCAACCCTGATAATGAACGATGTTGCATTCAAGCTCGGGCGCATGTTCGGTTTGGAATTTAACCACTCATCTATTCATGTTGAGCTGTTTATAAACGGCAGGCACCGTGGCAACTATCAATTGACAGAACAGAAGGAAGTGGGTGAAGGACGTGTAGATATTGATACAAATGGTGGATTTCTTGTTGAAATGGACAGCTATTATGATGAGGATTATAAATTTAAAACCTCAATCTTGAAACTTCCGGTAATGGTTACTGATCCATCTTTGAATAATGAGTCTGAAATGGAGTATATTAAAGAGGCTTTCAGGGGACTCGAAGATGCATTGTTTGGAGAAAGTTTCCCCGACATTTCATTTGAAAATCACACCGATGTTAATTCATTAATAAACTTTATGCTTATTAATGAACTGGTCCGCAATCAGGAACTCGATCATCCAAAAAGTACTTATTGCTACAAGGAAAAAAATACTAAAATAAAATGGGGGCCTCTTTGGGATTTCGACTGGGCCTTCGGATATAACGAGAGCAACGACTATTTCATCAAAAACAACCTACTGTTCTATAAAGGGAAAAGCGATTCCAGGCCGGGTGCCAGGTTCTTTTCAAGGTTTATGGAAGTTCCGGAGTTTCGTACAAAGTATAAAGCACGATGGAAAGAGATGAAGCCGGAGCTTGTAAAAATTATTGATCATATTGATATGATGGCAGCCAAATTAGATAAATCGCAAGCTGAGAATTTTAAAAACCCTACTAACACGCCAAACACAAAGAACAAAAGTTATCAGGACCTGATTAAAAATATGAAGGAGTGGATAAATGACCGAATTGTATTTCTTGATTCAGAAATTAATAAAATGTGATAGCAGAGGAGGTTGTTTCCAGGTCAGAACGGATAACCGATGGCGAAGTGGAAAGCAAAGTCTCTCCGGAAATCGGGATTGAATAAGGTCCACCGTGAACCCTTGCTTAATGCAGGATTATGTGCTTTCATGCCACCATCAACACGGATAAGCAGGAAGTTGAGGTCGAACCGGATTCCAAGGCCATATCCAACAGCCAGTTCCTTGTAGAAATCTTTCCACCTGAACAGCCCGCCCGGCTGTTCTACATAATCTTTTACGGTCCAAATATTTCCAGCATCCACAAACCCGGCCAGCTCTATCAGCTTATTCATTTTACGGCGGTACTCCAGGCTGAAGTCGATCTTTATATCACCAACCTTGCGTCCAAAATCGTGACCCAGAGAATCCCGGCTGTAGCTAC
>JAQVYP010000247.1 GCA_029004655.1 Oscillospiraceae bacterium
AGTTTGAATAGCAACCTTTACGCCGCCGTGTCGTGCAAAATCCAAATATCCGGCATTTGACAAATAACTGTTACATTCATTTTCTATTAAAGGCAGGCTTACGCTTTCGGTATCGAGCGAATCCTTTATCTCATCAATCAGGTACGGAGAATAGGCGTTGTTTACGCTAAAACTGCCGTCAGGGGTTTGTTCATAGCTTATTACAAAATCTCGGTTTGAAAGATAGTTTATAAACAGACCTGTTGCAAGGTCAATTCCGCTTTCGGCAATATATCTGTTTTTTAGCTTTTCATTTGACTCTTTCATACTGTACTTGCTGTTAATTGCCATAACAGATATAACGGACGCACCGAGTACGGCAATTAAGGCAATCAGCAAGCATAGGTTAATATTTCCGCATTTACGGTGCATGTTCCACCTCCACAATAGAGTTACCGCTTCTCGGTGTAATATGTACTACTTCGGGTTGCGGTGTTTGCTTACTTTCTCTGTCGTTTTTTAAAACAGACAAGGTAACAATAACGCTCATTCCGTTTTTATCAAAACTGCTTTTGTCATAATCAACATTAAACATCTTTTTACCCTGAAAGGAAAGGAAAGAAGTAGGAGTGTCATTTTTTATTTCATATTTAAGATAGTTACTGCTGCCTTGCTGTTTAATTTGAAGTATTTTTTTGTCATAAGATATTTTTATCTTTTCTGCTGATTGAATCTCTCTTGAAAGATAATAGATGTTATCCGAAAATGAAATACGATTTTTACTTTCTGTTTGCCCATTAAAAACAGTTTTGCTGACAGCACCCATAATACCGATACCTATTAGCATAACAAATGTCATAATACAGCCTGAAATCAATATTTCGGGCAAGGTAAAGGCTTTTCTTTTCATTATGAACCACCTCTTAAAGTTATAATTGTTGTAATGCTCGTATTCGGCATTTTTCCGAAAGCTGTTATTCTGAAAATGTTAGGTGTTTTTGGTTTAACCTGATTTGAAAAGACAAAGCTTTCATCCTCGCTGCTTTTTATAACATTTATTTTTCCTGCCGCTGTCTTTGAAAGAGTAACTTCGCCAATGCCTACAGCAACCATTTTGAGGTTGCTGCGGCTCTTGGCAAAATCGTATAAATCATTTAGGGTTTTAACATCGGACTTAAGTTCCTCGACAGTATCTAAAGCAGAAATTGTTTCTTTCATTTGCATATCACGGCTGTATGTTGTTTTATAATAGCTGTTTAATACAAATGTGATACCTACACCTACCACAGAAATGATAAGCAAAGAGATAAGTGTTTCGACAATCGTAAATCCGTGTTTTTTCATCAGTTAATTATCATAGAACCTGTGCCGTCAAGCTTTGTATTTGCCTGTGTGCCGGCAGCCGGAACATTTGTAATTGCGCCAATATTACTTGAAAAACCGTTTGTTGCAGATTTAATCGTGCCATCGGTATAAGTAGTAAGAAGAATGAAATCATTGTTTCCGTCAATAGCACTGTCTTTACCGCCGCACTCAAAAAGAATCTTACAATTATTTGCGCCTTTCTTTGCATTTGTAACCATCTGATACTGCTTGTTCCACGGATCAAGCTGTGCTGATAACGCTTTGTTTGTACCTGATGCAACCGATAACTGCAACGCAGGATCAAGATACTGATTCAACTTGCCGATAACGGCTGTTGTATTTGTATTGGTTGTTGCACTATCTGCCGTAGCTCCTGTTACAAAGCCGAGTCCGGCATTCTCACGCATGGTCTGTTCTGTTGCAAGCATAAATGCTCTGAAATCAGATTTAACGCCCGTTTCTCTTGCGGAATTGCTTGCAAAATCAATTCTCGGCACAAAAATTGCAAAAAGCAATCCTATAATTACGATTACCACCAAAATTTCAACGAGTGTAAAGCCTTTTTTTCTTTTTTTAAGCAAAGATAAATTTTTCATAAATAAATGTCCTCCTAATTATTTCTTATATTTTAATGTTGCTGTAGTGCCTGAAACGGTCATTGCTCCGGCTGCTGAATCTGCTGTAATTGAAGTAATTGCGTTAGATTCAATGTTTGAACTAAAGCCCGAAGTTTCTGAAGAAATAACACCATTTATACAAACGGTTGCCATAGCAAAGTCATTGTTTCCGTCAATAGCGCCATCCTTACCGCCTGAAAGGAATATTATACCGCCGTTGTTCTGATTTACAGCAGCACCTACAAGCTGAACTGTGTACGGTTTATTCCATGGATCATTCTGTGCCGATACACCCGCTGTTGTAAATTTAAGAGCGTCATCAAGGTAAAGGTTAAGACCACCGTTTGCTGCACAAAGCTTTCCAACGGTTTCATGCTTGCCAAGTCCTGCATTTTCTCTTACGAGCTGCTCTGCCGCAAGTTCAAACGAACGGAAATCAGATTTAACACCTGTTTCTCTTGCAGAATTGCTTGCAAAGTCAATTCTCGGCACGAAAATTGCAAAGAGTAAGCCGATAATTACGATTACCACTAAAATTTCAACCAGCGTAAAGCCTTTTTTCCTTTTCCTGAGCTTAGATAAATTTTTCATACTATAAAGTACCTCCGTTATTTTAATTTTTTTTATTTATAATAAATATCAAAATCACCGCCTGATAAAGCAAAAAAATCACCGCCTATCATTATCTGTTTGGCGGTGATTCTGAATATATTATAGTTTAAAACTTGTTTTAAAAATTTTAAGCCACTTAAAAAGTGTCCATATAACATAAATTTAAGCTACAAAACATTAATTGCTTTTAAACACTTAGTTTTACTGGACAAATTAAGTTTTGTAGATTTCACTTATGTTTCTACAAAACCTCATATATCTACAAAACAAATTGTCCTTTTTATGTAGATTTAA
>JAQVYP010000248.1 GCA_029004655.1 Oscillospiraceae bacterium
GCTTGTTTCTGAAGCGTTTAATGGTACTGAGATTGATGACATTGGAAATAGTTTTAAGGATCAATATGACACCAATCAGTTGGATTGTCTTTTACATCCGGAAAAGCATGCTGCTGTTTGGCATATTGGTGAATGTAATTGTTCGAGTGAACAACAGGAAAAGTGTGTGGGCTACTGTCCGTTTGATGCAATTAAACCAAATCAAGAAGGTCGGATCGAAATTAGTTCTGATAAATGTGTTGGTTGTTCTTTGTGTATAGATAATTGCAAAGGTAAGAAGCTAATTGCCAGTCATGATATTATTCCTGCTATAAAAGCAATTCGGAATAATCCCGGTTTATCATATGCTCTTGTTGCTCCGGCATTTTTAGGTCAGTTCAGCAAAGAAGTAACGCCGGGCAAGCTGCGTACCGCACTGAAACAAATTGGATTCGACGGTATGATTGAAGTTTCCGTTTTTGCTGATATCCTTACCTTAAAAGAAGCTCTGGAGTTTAATCACAATATTAGCAAAGAAACAGATTATCAATTAACTAGTTGTTGCTGTCCAATTTGGATTGCAATGATTCGAAAAATTTATAATAGCCTTATGCCACATGTTCCGGGTTCCGTTTCTCCAATGATTGCAAGTGGGCGAACTGTTAAACACCTTCATCCTGATGCGGTAACTGTATTTATTGGTCCATGCATAGCCAAGAAATCGGAAGCAAAAGAGCCTGATTTAGTTGGTGCTATTGATTATGTTTTAACATTCCAAGAAATCAGAGATATCTTGGAAGCGCTCGATATTGATCCATCTCAAATGGAAGAAAGTGATAAAGATCATTCTTCAAGAGCCGGCCGAATTTATGCACGAACCGGTGGCGTTAGTGAGGCCGTTAAAACCACTGCAAAGCGATTAAGCCCGGATAATCCAATCTCTATGCGAACACAACAAGCTGATGGTGTCCCTGCTTGCAGGGCTATGATTAACGAATTAATTGCAGGTAATATTAATGCGAATTTTTATGAAGGAATGGGCTGTGTCGGTGGTTGCGTAGGCGGTCCAAAAGCTATCATAGACCGTTCAATTGGTCGTGATAATGTTAATGAATACGGTGATTTGGCAACGTACCCGACTCCCATTGATAATCCTTATGTTATAGAGCTACTGCACCGTCTCGGTTTTGATACCGTCGAAAGTCTTCTAGAAGATAGTGAAATATTTACAAGGCACTTTTAAAAGCTGTATCACACTATTCCCAATTATGACTATTGGTTTAACTCTGCCATGAGAAGTCATAACAGTATGCCTTTAATTAAAAATATAAAAGCAGGTGAAGTCGCTGAACGAAGCTTCTTCACCTGCTTTTTTGTTTGAAAACATTCCTAATGTAATATAGAAGTTGTTATACTAATCTCAAATAAAAACGTAGATATCTTTACGGTCTAGTTTTCGTCCCGCCGCGTTGTCGTCGTCGGCGGGCGCCAGCCCGCTGTCCTCCTCCGCCTTGCGGGACAAAAACTACCCTCGCAAATCTAATCTCCGTTTTTAATTGAGATTAGTATTAGTAAAACAGCCGTTCTATTTAATACTAAATGTTTTAGTAATTTTATTTTTGTTAAGACTAATTAATTCGGAAACCTCAACATCCAGATCAGTTGTATTATCATTTAATTCATAAGCGACCTCAACATCAAGTGTTGCGCCTGTTTTGATCTCTTTTGTTTGATTATCTGCACTGTAATTTGCATCTTCAGCTGTAACGTAAGAATTGTTCAAGCCGACTCCGCCCTGAAAAACCTCTGTATTAACGGCCGTAAAGAAAGCCCTTGAATCATCGTCATTATTTGTGAAGCCATATTTTATGATTACAATATCCTTACCAGAATAGTCTTTAGCAAGACGGCAACTCATTATTTCAACTTTATAGTCTCCAAGGCTTGTAGTGTCTGTTGATACATTCGAAGCTGTTCCACTATTTTGGGACTTTTCTGTGCTTTCACCACTGCCCAAAGCAAATGCACCAAAAGTCACAAGTAAAACCGCAGCCATTAATACGTTAATAATTTTTTTCATTATTTTCCCTCTTAATTCTAAAATAAATTATCCCAACAGCTAGTAAACTAGCCGAAAGATACATAAATAGATCCAGCACATCAAATGTACCGCTTGTCACCTGAAATGCTTGCAATATCTCCCATAATAGTCCAAAAGTAAATCCAGAGATAAAAAGTAGTTTTAAATTTTTTATTTTTGGTGGCCAAATGCATGACGCAGCAAAAACAAATGAGTAGCACCAAAGTCCATCTACCAAATAGTATTTAAGAAAATTAGACCCCAAAAAAGTAGTATTACTGAAATTATGAAAAGATAAATCCCAGTAAGCAAAAAAAACTTGGAAATTCGTTCCTTTACGCAAAAAAATATATATTAAAAACCCAAAGATTAAAGCAACAATACAATTCAATATATAAAATGCGCGAAACGTAAGCTTTTTCATATATTAACCTTTTTTCAAAAATTACAGATACAAATCACGTAAATTCTAAGTATTTAATTTGAATTATTGGTATTATTTAACTCTTATACTATAATATCACAAATATACATAACTGTCAAGATTGTAAATATTTTTCAATTCGCCTTCTTATAACCAATTCAGATTTAACCTTTCAAATATTTCTGAATACTATAAATATAGAAGAAGTACAAAATTTTTTATGAAAGGATGATAAACAAATGACAGAAGACGATTGTAAAAATGCAAAAGAAATTGATTTGAGTTTTGAATCTTTTAAACAATCACTTACAATTCACGCGCCTGTGGTTTTTAATAGGTTTGCTATAAGACAAAGTTTAACAAGAAATATT
>JAQVYP010000249.1 GCA_029004655.1 Oscillospiraceae bacterium
TAAGCGCCCATAGAAAATGGCTTATCACCATTCTATGGGCGTTATTTTCATATGTAATGTCTACTGAACAATTTGCAAACCCGCATACCTTATTATCAGTATCAACAGAAGGTTAAAAACTATGATAGTATATCTGCATGCAATTTCTAAATATCAGTATGGAAAGTGGACACAAAGTTAACTTTGTGTCCACTTTTTTATTGACATGTGGACAGTTCCCTGTTCGGCGAACACGAAATAAAAATATCTATCGTAGAATATCTTTAGTTTTCTTTGGATATCTTTGAATTGCTAACGACTGAATATTTTTATTTATAGTTGAGTTATTTCCAAAAATCTATTGTAATTTTTATCCCATTCAGTGGAATTGTTTGGGGCATATTCTTTAATTACTGTTCCGCTTTTAATAACTTCTCTAGCGCTAGCCAGGTCTTTAACATCACCAAAAGCCATTAATTGCAATACAACGTTGCCTGTAGCAGTCGCCTCAACAGGTCCTGCAACAACAGAAATTGCACAGGCATCGGCAGTCATGCGGCAAAGCAATTCGTCTTTAATTCCACCACCGACCATGTGCAAACAGCCGAACTTTTTATCTGTTAAGCTTTCTAGTGACGAAATCGCATACTTATATTTGAATGCCAAACTCTCATAGATGCATCGTAAAATCTCGCCCATTGAATTCGGAACATTTTGGTCCGTCTTTTTGCAATATTCGACCACTCTAGACGGCATATCTCCCGGTGGAGTAAACAAATCGTCGTCCGGATTAATGAAACACGAAAACGCCGGTGCGGCAACCGCCTGCTTTTCCATTTCGTCAAACGAAACATCCAAGCCCTGACGTTTCCATTCGTTGCGAGATTGCTGAATAAGCCAAAGTCCCATTATATTTTTTAGGTAACGAATTTTGCCGTCTGATGCACCCTCGTTTGTAAAACCTATTGTTGCGGATTCCACTGTGAGCAATGGTTCTTCAATAACTGTGCCTAAGAGCGACCATGTGCCGCAGCTTATATAAGCATAATCTTTTTCATTTGTCGGCACAGACGCAACTGCACTTGCCGTGTCATGTGTTGCAACAGCAAAAACAGGAACACTTTCACAATGAAGTTCATCGCATATTTCCGCGCTCAAGTTGCCGTAGCTTTCACCCGGCATAATCATTTTCGGGAAAATCGATTGTGGAATATTTAATTTTTTCAAAATTTCATTATCAATTGTTTTAGTGTTTGGATTCAGCAAATTTGTTGTTGATGCATTCGTATATTCAAGCCTTTTTTCACCTGTTAAAAAAAAGCTAAAAAGATCCGGTATCATTAAAAATGTTTTTACACGATTTAACGTATCAGGGCGATATTTTGACAAATAATAAAGTTGATAAACAGTATTAAAATTCATAAATTGATTGCCTGTTTTAGAATACAATTCATTTTGCGAAATTATTTCAAAAACTTCGGCAGGAATACCTTTCGTTCTGGAATCTCTATAATGAACAGGATTTTCCAAAAGCTCGCCGAACTCATCTATCAGTCCGAAATCTACGCCCCATGTATCAATACCGATTGAATCAAATCCACCTTTTTGGTTTGCTAAAACAATTCCCTGCTTAATTTCATGGAAAAGTCTAAGAATATCCCAGTATAATCTTCCCTTAATATTCACAGGTTCATTTGGGAATCTATGTATCTCTGTCATTTCAAGTTTTCCATTAACCATTTCTGCTATCACGGCTCTTCCACTGGAAGCTCCGAAATCAAACGCTAAATTTTTTTTATTTTTCATGATATTTCCTCCAAAAGTTTGAATAATTATTTAATATTAGTCAAAAATATTAAAGACAATGAAAAGGAGTTGATAATATGTTAGATAAAATTTGCCTTATTCTTGTAATAATCGGTTCATTAAACTGGGGAAGCATTGGTCTCTTTGAGTTTGACATTGTAGCTTGGATCTTCGGTGGTAGCAGCTCACTTATTAGTCGAATTATCTACACAGTTATAGCGCTAGCCGGAATTTGGTGCATCTCAATGCTGTTTCGTGAGAAAGATGATGAACTTGCTACAGAGCGCGATTAGTACAACGACTGATTAATCCAATGGGGTTAGTTGCGTCATAAAGCCGCAGGCGTATGCTGCGGCTTTTTTTATTTTTTAAAAAGTTTTTTCTGCAAATCCAGAATTCTTTGCCGACGCTCTAAGTAAGCATTTTCATCTAGAACATATTTGCCGTCGATCAATTTTAACACACTGCCCTCATTAACACAAGTTGGCAATTGACAAAGCAAAATATTTTGGATTTTACCGTTGTCACCCTCGCAAACAGCATATTCACCTTCAATGCGGTCAACTATCAGCATTTTGCAGACATCCTTTTATTTAAATTTTAATATTTTAATATTTTATAAGATTATTAAGTTTATTCAGCAATTCTTATACTAATTCCAATTAAAAAGTGACCAAGATTTGCGAGGATTTTGTTTGTGAGACAAGGCGGAGGACGAAGGTGGGCTATCGCCCGCCGAGAACGACAACGCAGTCTCGCAAACAAAAGACCGCGAAGATTGGTTGATTTTTATTTGGAATTAGTATTAAGTAAAGGATAACTGAAGTAGGGTGGGCGACAATTAAAGGTATTCTGCCATGCACTTTACGAACCTGCGGATGCTCTTGACTATTGGTTTACATTTCATGGGGAGCTTAATATCCATTGTAAATTATAGGGAACAGTCTTGGTTGTTCCAAGACTGTTCCGGAGCAAATTTTTCAATTGCTTTATTTGTATTTTCCTCTGGTAGGAGTCCATTTGCCTTTGGTA
>JAQVYP010000250.1 GCA_029004655.1 Oscillospiraceae bacterium
CTTCCTATGCGCATCTTGACTTATTCCCTGAAACAATAGTTGAGCCTTTGACTTATGAAACACAAGATAAAAATCCATATATTATGTTTGGCGGAAGAATTTTAAATATGGATGCTATAACAGAAAGCAGACTTCTTAAAAATATCCGTGCTCATAAAGTGCCAGGCGGAATTTGCAGTGATGTTACCAATTGTAAAAGTAATATGTGGAGCTGTATTGCCTGTAAAAACTTTATTCCGCAAAAGGAGCAGCTCCCTTACTTTAAGGAGCAACAAGCAGACTGGCTTAAAAAGGCAGAAATATTTAAAAAAGATCAACAGCTTTATGATAATTTTACAGGACTTGCAGACAGTTTTGCGATGATAATTAAAAAGATAGAAGGTGCTTTAGATGAATAATAAATTGCCAAAAGCATTGGAGCTGAAACAGGAGATTAAAAGGCAGGAAACCATAAACCGTGTGCTTAGAGCCATAAATGATATTAAATCACAGGGTGGTAAAATTGCTATTGAAAATCTTATGGAGATAACCGGTCTTTCAAGGTCTGTATTCTCAAAACCACATATCCGAGAACTACTTGAAAAAGGAAGTATAAAACCGTTTTCCACAAATACTTTAAAACCCAACACTAAAGACGAACAGATAAGCGCTCTGCGTCAGAAAAATGCAGAGCTTGAGCATGAATTGGAGCTATTGCGGGGTAAGTTGTTTTTGGCGATGAATAAATAATTACTTGCCACAGCACCTTTTATATTTTTTACCGCTGCCACATGGGCAAGGTGAGTTTCGGCTAATTTTTTCTGAATTAACAGTGTTCCTTAAAGGGGATAAATTTGGTGCAGTAAATTTGCTGAATAGTTCGCTCGGAGTGTGTCCGTTGTTTGCCCAGATTCTACTGTTATTTGAAACAGCAGTTAAAAGCTCTGTCATTTTTTGAATCTGAGTGAAATCTTTTAACTCAACAGAATATGCGTTAATAATATCAAACATGTCGGAAATACCCGCTTCGCTTGCACAAGCAAGACATAAGTCATGTGCAATATCTTCAGCCTCGATAGGATCATCTACTATGAATTTTAAATATTTATCGAGTTCCATTGTCTGCGGTGTTTCATCGTAATATTCGCCGTCCATATATTTGAGCAGTTCTTGCTTATTTGGTATGTATCGTGGTTTATTACCGACTTCATTTAATAATTGCTTGACACTTTCAAAATCATCATCTTCAAAATCATCATCTTCAAAATCACTTGATACGATATAATCATCCCAGAAGCAATAATTACTCTCAATCATAATATGTGGCATCAGTGTTTGAAACACTTCGTCAATATCGGTCTTCCTCTTATTTTGACGGTTAAAAAGGGAAACAAAATCGTCTTGGCTTATTACTCCATACAAGTTTACTGTGGCAGATGCGTAATCATGAATTAAATCAGAGCGTTTTTTCTTATTAACAAAGCCATCGGCGACAAGAATGTTAAAGCTATCTTTGATTTCACGAGTTATAATCGCAATAAAGTTATTATCGTAATAATAAAGCTCGGTAATCCCTAAAGCTTTTAAAAAATCCAGCTTTGCACATGCTACGCCTGTACAAATATATTGTGATGTTTTTGCAGCAGCACAGAATTCCTCAAATTCGGCATAATCAATCACCATTAATATTTCTTGAAGAAATTCTATGTTTGAAATTTCTTTAACAATACTGCTGACAAGCTCATCTTTATCCATTTTAGTATATCGGGGAATTTTATGAATACGGCCAAGCTCACGTAGTTTAGTAATAGTTTTACTCAAAAGTATATCTTCAAGTGTGTATAAAGGTTGGCTATGTACGACTTGCTTCATAGCAATATTATCAATTTCCTTTAGTACTGCCTTCTCAATTTCAGAAATATTATTCATCTGGATACGCTCCTAATTTTATATATTTTTATTTTAGGCAGATTGTAAAATGAAGTTGCAATCTGCATATTTTTATTTTATCATAAAGCATATAAGAATTAAACAATATTTTATTAACGGTACTAAAAATCTACACGATTAAGTCCTAACAGCTTAGTCGTGTATTTTTATGCAATTAATTATATGGAAAGGAGTCATTTTATGCAGAAAATCCTAACAAATCAAAAATTATATAGACTATTTTTAAGGTTACAGCTATATCGTGTACATTTTGAAGTTAAGAAAAGGCGTTAAAATTTTAATCGCTGTGGTCATCGGAGCGCTGTTGCTTGCCGGTTTGTATAATTTGTTTGGAGACAAAAATCTTGCCTACTTTGACTCAGAAAATCGAGGATTTATTTAATTATGCTGGCTAATCAGGTTTAGCTTATGAGGAGTGGTGAAATATCCATTCCTCAATTTTTTGGAGGCAACAAATGGTAAATGATTTTAGCATCATAAGGCCAATGGCAATATTACCGATACCAATTCCCAAAATACTGAACATTGGATTTAACTTGCAGTTGCTTTTGTTTGTAGTTTTTTTGCTTTTAGCATTTCTAATAGGCTTGCTGCTCAAACACAAGATTAATTTATGGAAAAAGCCAACTGTCATAAATTTAATTCTGGAAATTATTGCAGCAGAAATACTGTTTTTAAGGTTCGGTATTGGGATGAAAAGCATAAAAGGATTAATTCTATTCGTACTTTTGCTTTATGCGTCGAACAGCGGTTTGCGATCCCGAGAGGTTAGCAACGCCATTCCAATTATGATTACAATAACAGCATTAATTGATGTCAATATTACCGACATTCCCATAATGGTTTTCGCTGCAATCTGTGTTACAGCCCCACAAATG
>JAQVYP010000251.1 GCA_029004655.1 Oscillospiraceae bacterium
GAGTTCTCCACTGGTCTATGCATGGAATCGTGTCAATTTTATCAATAAAAAATTTATAAGATGCTTGTTCATTAACAATCTTAAAATCAACCAATAAATCAATATTTTTTATATCCAATTTATTTTTGCTAATAAAATTTTCTAAGTCACTAGACAATGATTTTTCATTAAAATTAGACTCCGTAATACGAAGGCATAATCCGTGACTGCTCCTTTTGGCGAAATCAATAGCAACCTGCCTTGTTTTAATATCAGATTCAAAACCAACTACTGGTATAACGGTAATCACCGGAATCATAAAGAGATCTAAACGCTCACAGTAACCTAAGATTTTCTCTAAGATATCTGCCCTTATTGAACCATCAATTAATTGAGCATCAATAAAAATCGAATCATGTCCCCAGTATTTCAAAATCTGGTCAGCAATATCTGGAACTTTGTCTTGAAAAATGTCTATTGATTCTTGTAACAGTTCTTTAGGAGTTTTATTGCCCTTGTCATCATCTGGTTGCGGCATAACAAACTCAACCAGAGGAGTAATTATACTTTTATCTTCTGATTTTAACTTCCATAGAGCTCCTTTTTCAGCAGCCTTCCATCTTAGTATTGGAACGTAATGTCTATGATTAAACATATTTTTATTAATTAATTATTGGAAGTATTGTCTAACTTTGAAGTTATTAACAATTTTATTAAGATAATAATAGTTTTTATGCTCGTGCCTCATTATTCCTGCAACTACAGCTATATGTACCCCCAATTCATCAGCAAGGCTTTGCGCAGCCATAGGAGAAGGAATTAATTTTGCGGGACTATTTTCCCATTTATTATCAGGAACCAAAACTTCGCGAGCCATCTTGTCAGCTTCCAGCTCTTTACTATCAATATCAACCCCTTTAACACCCTCAATCTCATCGTAGAAATAATCAATATCTTGGTTGAAATGCAAAGAAATGTGTGCCAACTCATGCATTAACGTAAACCAAAAATTATCTAATCGATCATACCTTAGAGTTAATCCAATAACTGAGTTATCTTTATCAATCAAGATTGTTGCTCCATCTAAATATGTTATTGGAAAATGCGGTTCTATAATTAATATAATTCCATTTTTCTTTAAGTATTCCTGCGCTAAAATTGGACCGTTTTCTTCCTTGCTCATTTTCACAAGTTCTCGCGTAAAAGTAGAACTAATAATACCATGCTGATATTTATTAGACATTTTAACTTGTTGAGCTTTTTTAAAAACTTGGACAGCCCATGCGCTTAATGCATTTTTATCTGTGCCTAGTGACAACCTGTAATGTAACGATTTGCGACACATTACCGTGAACTGCAAGCTACCAAGCGACGAAAAAAAATCTTTTAATAATTCATTTTTATTATCTCTTTCCAAGGAAACTCCACAGAAATAACCGCGCTTTTCCATTTCTGCCACAAGACGTTTATCCCAAGTTCCATATTCTGAACCTTCTTCCAGTTTGGTCTTTTGTATAAGTACTTTTGCTGGAATTCCTAGACCCTCCGATAAAGCCCTGACCATATCAAGGGTTATTTGACGTTTGCCTGAAAGAATCTCCGACACCCTACCTCTGCTACCAATATAAGGAATTAAGTCTACCGGTTTAAGACTGGCCTGCTCCATTCTGAATTTAATCGCTTCGATCGGATCAGGAAGAATTTCTGGAAGTATTCTTGTCTCGTAATCTTGAATAAGGGTGCTAAGAAGACTCAATTGTTCCCCTTCCGTAGAATCAGGGTCTGGATCACGAGAAATAAGCTCTTCAACTAATTTTAGAGCTTCCTCATAATCCTGCTCGTTTTTTATAACTCTGATTTTATTCATATTTTTTTGTTTAATCTATATTCCAATTGTCATATTCTTTATGGGTACCGACATTTTTAATTACTACAACTCCGCTTTTATAACTGATCTGAACCCATAATCTATACCTGTTACCACAAATATTAAAAATGACATGCCGATTTTTTAAAATGCTAGCTCTAGGATATCTATTTTTAAGCTGATGATGAGTATCCCATTTAGCTTCTTCGATTTCCGCCACCCAAGCCCCAATCTGTAATCGAGCGTCGGCATATTTTTCTACAAAGGCCTGTAGTAATTTTTTATTCAATAGTTGCATATTTTATTGTATTTTTATACTCATCTTTTTGTTCCCATAATGGGAATAATATACTAGGTATAGAAAAAAGTCAACAAGTAATTTATCCACAACCTATGTATACTAATAAAACACCTAAAAAGTGTTTTATTATGGCTCTAAATATATAAATCTACTTGCCTGACTTTTGAGCTTTCACAAAAGATAACGCTCATAGAAATGTTATTGAAACAACAGTTCTATCACAAACCACCCACCGCTCAATCACACAAACTCGTTACTTCGTTTTTTTTGGCGCTCATCCTAAAATACGCGGGATGGATTTTGCTAATCTCTGTCAACAAGCCCTCCTTTGAGGTTAGATTCGATAGCTTCCATAAAATTAACATCTGTTGTCTTCACAAATATTTCTTTTTGCCCTGTAATCGCAACCCCGTCTTTTTCCTCACTGAACGGAACGCGGCAATAAAGACCTGCTGTGTTTTGCGCTTCCGAAAGCACTCGCTCTACGTCGTTATCGACGATCATCATATCGTATAAAATTTTTCCCTCGTCGTCGACTTCTATCCTTGCGACTTCTCGGTACTCATGATGAAGTCCGGGGGATTTTCTGATGATGTATGATTGCATAAGCGTGCTCATAACAATTGATTATCATAATCATAGCAT
>JAQVYP010000252.1 GCA_029004655.1 Oscillospiraceae bacterium
CCTAGATTTCAATAATCATCCAATTATTAACATATTACTATTTACGAAAATTGTTTTTTATGTTATAATATATTAAATATCTTTATGATAAACATATTCATTTTATACGGAGGTGCGCCATGAGATTGAAAAGAAATTTTTCTGAAATCACACCGCAGATTAAAGGATTAACAGAAATCTGCAGAGAGAATAATTATATAGACAACGAATTGTTTAAAAAATATGATGTTAAACGTGGTCTACGTGATATTAACGGGAAGGGCGTCCTTACCGGACTAACCGATATATCCGATATTCGTTCTTATGAAATTGTAAACGGTGAATCTATTCCAATTGAAGGCCAGCTTTTCTATCGTGGAATTAATGTCGAGGAAATTGTCGCTGGATGTGTGAAAGAGAACCGTTTTGGTTTTGAGGAGACAACATATCTACTATTGTTTGGTAACCTTCCTAATAATCAGCAGCTTCAAGACTTTAACAAACTTTTGGCTGACTATCGTAGTTTGCCACGCAGTTTTGTCAGGGATATTATCATGAAAGTTCCGAGCAACGACATGATGAACACCCTTGCGAGAAGTGTTTTGACTCTTTATTCGTATGACGATCGTCCGAATGATATTTCACACGAAAATGTGCTTCGTCAGTGCTTGCAATTAATTTCGACTTTTCCGTTGTTATCGGTTTACGGTTATCAAACATTCAGATATTATCATGGTGGCGAAAGCTTGATAATTCATTCACCCAACCCAAGTTTATCAACGGCAGAAAATATTCTGCAATTGCTACGTCCTAACCAATCTTATACCGAGCTCGAAGCAAGAGTTCTTGATTTGGCGCTAGTTCTGCATGCCGAACACGGTGGTGGTAACAATTCGACCTTTACCACTCATGTTGTAACTTCTTCCGGCACGGATACATATTCTGCCATTGCTGCTGCACTCGGCTCGCTTAAAGGACCTCGTCACGGTGGTGCAAACGTAAAAGTAACCAAGATGTTTGATGATATGAAATCGATTCTTAAGGATTGGACAGATGAGGATGAGATTCGTGAATATCTCACATCGCTTCTTGATAAAAAGGGATTTGACAAGTCGGGACTCATATACGGTATGGGCCACGCAGTATATTCCATTTCCGACCCACGCGCCAAAATCCTTAAGAGTTATGTAGAAAAATTATCCACCGAAAAAGGTCTTCATAAGGAATTTGACCTCTTTTCATGCGTAGAACGTCTTGCGCCTGAAGTTATTGCTGCAAAGCGCAATATTTACAAAGGTGTAAGCGCAAATGTTGATTTTTACAGTGGTTTTGCCTACAGCATGCTTTGCCTGCCTTCTGAGCTTTACACACCCATTTTTGCCATTGCGCGTATATCAGGATGGAGTGCTCACCGGCTTGAAGAAATCATGAACGACGGCAAAATTATTCGTCCTGCTTACAAAAGCATTTCTACCGAGCGCAGTTATACCAGCTTAGAAAACAGATAATATTTCAACATGGAAAACCCAGTAAACAAGTCGTTTACTGGGTTTTCTTTTTGTCTTAATTAAGCTTACTACACCAATTAGAGATTTATGACAATATATAGAATAATTATCTCTTTGAGAACTGGGGTGCACGACGGGCACCTTTGAGACCGTATTTCTTACGCTCTTTCATTCTTGGGTCACGAGTCAGGAATCCAGCCTTCTTCAATGATCCACGAAGCTCTGCATCATATTGAAGCAATGCACGTGCAACACCGTGGCGAATTGCACCGGCTTGGCCGGTAACGCCGCCGCCTGCAACGCGGCAAACAATATCAAATTTTTCGTTTGTTGCGGTGAGAGTCAATGGCTGACGTGTAATGAGTTTAAGTGTTTCAAGACCAAAATAATCATCGATATCACGATCATTTATTGTTACTTTACCTGTTCCGTTATATATACGGACACGAGCAACTGAGCTCTTTCTTCTGCCGGTTCCATAAAAATATGGTTTGCTTTCAAACATCAGTATATCCTCCCTTCATTAAACAAGCAATTCAGGCTTTTGTGCCTCATGCATGTGTTCGTCGCCCTTACATACGCGTAAACGTGTAAGTGCTGATCTGCCGATTGTTGTTTTCGGTATCATTCCCTTAACAGCAAGCTGCATTGCAAATTCAGGGCGTGTAGCCATAAGAGTTTTATACTGAACCTCTTTAAGGCCTCCGATATAGCCGGTGTGATGTTGATAAAACTTTTTCTCAAGCTTATTGCCTGTCAAAACAGCTTTTTCACAATTGATGATGATAACGTGATCGCCGCAGTCTACATTAGGAGTAAACTCTGGCTTTACTTTACCGCGAAGTATATCTGCAGCCCTAGCAGCAACTCTTCCGAGTGGTTTGCCGGCAGCGTCGAGAATATACCACTTGCGATTAATTTCACTAGCTTTAGCCATAAAAGTGGACATAATTTCTACCTCCGAAATTCAAATTACATTTTTAATTACATTTAACAGCGTTGTTTATAGTACCATAAAGAATATTACTTGTCAACACCTTTTTGCCGATTTTTTAATTTGCATTTTAAATACTCTTCTTTGCTTCAATTATCTCTCATTATCTCTTGTTTACTAAGTAATGATTTTCAAAATATAAAACTTTTAAGTTTGTTCAGCAACCTTATATTATAGGATAATTGATGTAGGGCGGGGGCTCGCTCCCGACGCTTTGCTTTCAAGTGTCCCAACTATAAAATGTGTAGTTGTATGTTGAAAGCAGTGCAATATATTTGTGTGTATAAATTCAATTA
>JAQVYP010000253.1 GCA_029004655.1 Oscillospiraceae bacterium
AATTCCTCAAAATCTTTTCACTTTAATGTGATATTTAGTTATTATACTAAAAGATTTAAGATTTTGCAATATTATTTATAAGAAAAATTGTTTTTTGAATAAATATTATAATATTATGCAAATTAAGCCGCTGCAACCCTCATTGATTACTCTTTCAATAGTTTCTTGCAAACGCATTCTTGCGTCACCGGGCATATGTGATAATTTCGTATGTAATCCTTCGTTTACCAGCGAATGCAGTGATTTACCAAAGATATTTGAATCCCAAATTTTAACCGGATCCTCTTCGAATTCATCAAGTAAATACCTTACCAATTCTTCCGATTGTTTTTCACTTCCAACAATCGGGCTAACCTCGGTGGTGATATTTGCCTTCATAAGATGAATTGATGGCGCGCTAGCCTTCAATCTTATTCCGTAACGTCCACCCTGCTTAATTATTTCAGGTTCCTCAAGCTTTAATTCTTCTATCTCAGGCATAACAATTCCATAACCGGTTGCCTCAACTTCATCAAGCGCATCTTTTACACGCATATATTGCTTTTTGATATTTGCAAGTTCTATCATACTTGTCATTAATTCTTGTTCATCGTTGACCGTAAGGCCTGTAGTTTCTGCAAGTATTTTGTAGAACAGCGACCTATCAATATCTACATTCAGATTTGCTGAACCTTTTGCTAAATCAACTCGTTTTATTTCTGCGTTCTTTACATTTTCATTATTAGATATTTGTTCGCCAATAAATGAAATCTCACGAATTCTTTTAACATTCTGAGCAGCAGTTCCCAATGCACTGTATAACTCTTTACGCAGCCAATGATCAGGCTTTAACGCTGTTATCCACATTGGAAGTGAGACCGACACCTCTTTAACGGGGAATTCAAACAATATTTGCGTGATAATTCCCTTTATGTCGCTTTCTTCAAGTTCTAAGCAATTCACCGGAATTACTGCAACGCTATATTTTTGGGAAAGCTCTTTTGCCATTATCACCGTTTGTTCTGATGTTGGGTACATGCTATTGAGCAAAACAATAAACGGTTTATTAATCTGTTTTAATTCATCTATAACGCGTTCTTCGGCCTCTTCATATTCTTCACGCGGAATATCACTTATGCTTCCATCTGTTGTCAGTACAAGTCCGATTGTCGAATGTTCTGTAATAACCTTTTGTGTTCCGATTTCCGCCGCCATATTAAACGGAATTGGCTCTTCATACCATGGCGTCATAACCATTCTGGGGGTCTCATTTTCAATATACCCCAATGAGCTTGGAACAATATAACCAACGCAGTCAATCATCCTGACATTAAAGCTTGTATTGCCTTCAAGTACCACTTCTACAGCGCTTTCCGGAATGAATTTAGGCTCAGTTGTCATTATAGTTCTGCCAGCAGATGACTGTGGTAATTCATCATTTGCACGTTCTCTTTGAAAATCGCTTGCGATGTTTGGCAAAACCAATTTATCCATAAAGCGCTTTATGAATGTAGATTTGCCCGTTCTGACAGGGCCTACCACACCTATGTAGATATCGCCACCTGTTCGTGTTGCTATATCTTGGTAAATATTTGTATTAGTCATCATATCTCTCCTCTGTATCCACAACATTCTCGTTTGTATATGGATATGAGGAAAGCATGAATTTTATGACAAGCTAAAAGAAAAAACCTGCCAAATGGCAGGCATAAAATAAATTTTCTTTTTTAAGTATACGCGCCGGAAGTATTGATATACATTTTCCTGATAATTTTAGAAAATCAAAAAGTTCTTTTTAAACAATTCTGATGTTTTTAAAGCCTAGAAACAGACGAAATGATTTCTTTTCATTTTGAAAGTGGCTCAAAATTTTGCATTTTACTATACACTGAAAACAGAATGCAATTATTAAATAGTTTTCAATTAGTTCAACAGCCTGTTAACCTAATATAAGATATCCGCTTTTTGTTACACACGGCTTATCGAATTATTTTAGGATACTTATGGCGTCCTTAATTGTTTTTTCTAATGCTTCTTTTCCATACTTATCAACCTCGCCCCTGTTTTTATCACCGTGGGTTAGGCACCCAGCACCGCCAATGCAGCCGCCTGTGCACGCCATGCCTTCAATAAAGTTGGCATTAAGTACATTCTTTGATGCTTTAAGTAATGCCGTTTTGCACTCCTCAATACCGTCACAGGATATAGGCTTGTAATCAAAGTCTTCTAATTTACGCTCAATCAGCGCTTGTTTTACTGCATCTGCTAGCCCACCAGAACGGGCAAAGATTCTTCCAAAATACGATGCATTATCGAGCACATCTTCATCCATTGTAGAGATATCCAAATCACGGCTGTCAAATAGCGCTTGTAATTCTTCAAACGTAATTACACTATCAACATATTGATTAACTTCTTCTTTTTGGAATTCCATTTTTTTTGCCGTGCAAGGTCCGATAAATACAATTTTTGCATCAGGTGTTTTATCTTTAATATACTTTGAAATAGCGGCCATTGGTGAGAGATTATGTGATATTTTATCTTTTAAGCTCGGAAACTGCTTTTCAATAAATTCCACAAAAGCAGGACAGCAGGAGCTTGTTAAGAAACCTTTTTCCACAAGTTCTTCCGATTCAGCATAGGCTACCATATCGGCGCCAAGTGCAGCTTCAATCACATGATAGAAACCAAGCTTTTTAATGCCGCTAATAACCTGTCCCAGTTTTGCATAGGTAAATTGACTGGAAATAGATGGTG
>JAQVYP010000254.1 GCA_029004655.1 Oscillospiraceae bacterium
TGATATACACATTTATTCTTTGAGTTTCACCGATAATCATTGCAGAATCCGAAACTGTTGCTTTAATTGATGTAACACTTTGCGTTTCATCGGCATATACAGTAAAACCGCACATCAGACACCAAATAAGCAATATTGATATTAGCTTAAATTTTTTCATCTTCCAAGGCCTCCTATTCTTTAAAGTAAATACCGTCAACATTTCCGTCTGTAATCAAAAATATAACATACGCACGGTTGTTCTCTAAAAACGCAAACATTTCCCGTTCCTTATTCAAAAGCTTTAACCGTGTTTCATACGGTACAACCTCTTTTGTCAGGTTTTCAACGCTGCATACATACTGCCAATATGCCTCGTCTGCCGTGTTAAATATCTTTTTAAAATTAATGTACCCACCGATAAGTGAAATATTGCGGTGAATACTGAAAAAGGCTGTCGGTTCAAATTCAGCACTGTAACCCGACAGCCCACCAAACACCTTGCACATATTAAGCTTTTTTCTGTAATCCTCCGACATATATATTTTATCAATAGAAAATATCGGACTGCCGCTGTCAATTTCCGAAAGAGTAAGCGGTGCAAACAAATTGCCGAAAAAGCTTTCAATCGGTGTCATATCAATGTATTCCTGTTTTTCGACAATGAATCTATCTTTATACCCATTTGCAATGGATTCAAGGTACATATTGTCCGCACTTACATCACGTCCGTATTCGCACACAAAGCTGTCATCGGGTTTAATTTCCGCAATATCAAATGCAAATGCTCTTGCACTAAAAATACACGAAAATGCAACGATAAATAATAGTATTCTTTTCAAAATAACACCTCCCAAAAAGACCTTGTTCCGATTTGAAACAAGGTCAGTTCATAAATTTAAACACATCATTATTAATTGCCGAACCTTTATCACGCCGTATGTTGATGTAATATACAGTTGCAGGGCGGCTTTCTTCAATAGTAACTGTATTTCCGTCCTCTTTAACCTTAATATCAGACGGATTTACAATATCTGAAACATCAATACGCCTGCTTGCTGTGGAAACATTTCCGGCTGCGTCGGTATATACCGCTGTAACAATGCACGGCTTTGTAATCGGAGAAATTGCAGATGTATAATTACTATATCTGCTGGGAGTACCATCACCGTCATAAGTTACCTTGTATTCTCTCTTATACAGAGATTTAATATAACTGCTGTTAAGGCTCGGTGCAAGTGATTCATTAGGATAGTTAATGCTTACCGATTTACCGCCTGCTATATTTGTTACCGAAATTATCGGAACAGGAGGATTATTACGTTTGATTATTATATCAGACGCATCAAAGTCACGATAAGTTAAAATTCCCGTGTAATCATTTTTTATCTCCGAAAGCTGAATATACATATCATACACGCCATCGGAAAGAGGTGAACCGTCCGGCTTAGTATATGGCAGATTAAATACTACATCTCTGTCTTTCAAGCCATTAGGCGGTGTTTTTACAGATACTTCCGAAAACACATCATGATCATCTCTTGATATAAGCTTGATTTGTGTCTGCAATGTGTCACCTATATCAGGCTCGTGTACAGTGAAATGATATTTTGTATTGTATGCAGTATTTTTTACCACATAAACATTTCCTGTATGATTGTAAATTGTATGCCATGAGTCATCTGTAGGTGTAACATCACTTGTAATCTGCACAACTGTATTAACTTTGATTTTCTTTGTCATTACTGTAACATTTCCTGCATAATCTGTCGCCTTTATATGCAGATAATATACACCGCCAGTGTTAAACGTAACACCGCCCGATGGGTAAGTAAGCCAATTTTCATCTGGTACAGCGGTTTCCGTGACACAGTATTGCTTTGTTTTTACGCCTGAATTATCTTGAATACTTGTGCTTGACGGATAATCATAAATATCCGCAGTTACGGTTTTAGGTGAATTATACCATGTGTTTTCGTCTGCATTTATTGTAACGCTCGGCTGTGTTTTATCAAGCCATACATAACAGTTTATATATCTTGAATTTCCGCTTGATGATTGCCTTATTGTATTATTAGCCTTGTCGAGGGTTTTGGCATCATCATAAATGTAAAAGTAGTGATATATTTTACCTGTCATAGTAGTTGTTACATTAAAACTGAAAGTATATGGACTTTGTGCCTTGCCAAGTGATGCACCGCCAAAATAGCTGTAATCTCTGTAAGCATTACAATTTTTAATTTCGGCAAGATTGTCGGTTGCCTCAAACATTATTTTTTTGCTTTCATTCATCCATGTAGAATACAGTGTTGCATTGGCATTATCATTTGTGGAAAGCAGTCTTACTGTCGGCGAGGTATTGTCAAGCCTTTGTATAAGAGAATGGATTGTTTTATTATGTGCCTTATCAAATATAGTCAATATGATTTCATAGCTTCCGTCTGCCATGTTTGTAAGGTCAACAATATATTCTCCGGCTTTGCTTGATTGTGCCAGCTTTGTATTATTCTTATATGCAATTCCGTCTTTTTTTATTGCGTAATACACTTCGCCACCTGTCATTGCATCATTCTGATCATCTGTGATAGTAAATTTGCTATAAAGGTTTCTGCCACGGACGCATTTACCCAAATCAGCAAATTCATTTACCACATAAGGCATTTCTTTATCAATCATAAGCGTAAAAGGCTGAGTTTCAAAAGTGCCACCCCAATTATCCGAAACAATCAGGGTTAAATTTATA
>JAQVYP010000255.1 GCA_029004655.1 Oscillospiraceae bacterium
TCGAGTGCCTTGCCGCTTTGTGCCAGCTTTTTTAAAATGTTCTCTATTTGAGGCATATGTTTTTTAAAATTAAAATCGATTTTGTGTTCGCCGATAATATATCTCAAAGGATAAGTTAAGTGCGCCAGAGAATCGAATTTACCCCAATCAATTATATTATTTAAATCAATTAAATATTGTGAAAAAAGCACGTCAGGATCATTTTCAGCTAGAGAATAATCCAGAAGGTAAAAATCATCTGCTTTTGTTGTTAGCGTGTGGCTTGAAGCCAGAACGAAATCCAACTGATTATGAAGTGCATCCTCCGCCGCCGACAAATTTTGTAGCGGCTGGCCAAGCTCCACACCGGCCAAAACTAAAAGCTTGCCCGAAAAAACCGTTCGTGATTTAAAAGCTTCAAAGACCGACTGCCTAAGAGATAAATCATATTTATCTTTATAATACGCATCACATTCGCAATGATCCGTAAAGCAAATAGCACGCAAGCCTTTGTTGCATGCATATTCACATATTAGCGTTGATGAATGGTTGCCATCCGGTGAGTTATCGGTATGGACATGCAAATCAACACAATCTTTATAGCGCATAAACGACACCACTAGTTCAATAATATTTTTAAATCGAGTATACAACATTGCTGTTTTTAATAATCATTAGCTTATATACAGCATTATAATAGCACATTTTTAAAATAAAATATAGTGTTTTTATTTACTTTTATTTTTGCATATGTTACTCTTATTAAAAGGCACCTCTAAAAACCTGACGACTGTCAGATTGTCGGGGATTTTTTCATCAATAAAGCTGATTTTGCGGAATACTTCCGTGTTTCAAGAAAAATCGATGCAGAGTGGGGGAAAAAGACGCGCCAAGATGATGGGCGGACAATTTTTAGAGATGCCATTATAGTTTTATTTTTTTTTGAAAGGAGCAGCATTTATGAGAGCTGTTTTAACTGTTGTCGGAAAAGACACAGTAGGAATTTTAGCAAAAGTATCCGGAGAGTGTGCAAAATACAACGTTAATATTAATGAGGTTTCGCAGACCATTCTGCAAGAAATGTTTTGCATGATTATGATGTGCGATATTACCGGTATAAATACTGATTTCGGTACTTTTAGCGATGATATGTCTAAGATAGGCAAAGAGATGAATATGGATATCCATGTTATGCATGAAGATATATTTAACTCTATGCACAGAATTTAACTCTAAGGAGATTATCCATGTTAAATACTCATGATATACTTGAAACAATCGGCATGATTCAAAACGAGAATCTTGATATTCGAACGGTAACAATGGGGATATCACTGCTCGATTGTGTTGACAGTGACATAGATAAGGCATGCGAAAACATCTATGAGAAAATTGTTCGCATGGCGAGTAATCTTGTTCCAACTTGCGAAAGCATTGAAAAAGAACTTGGTATTCCGATTATCAACAAGCGTGTATCCGTCACTCCAATTGCGATGCTTGCCGCTTGCTGCCAAACCAGCAAAATTGTAAAATTTGCGCTCGCACTAGAAAAAGCTGCAAACACTATTGGCGTAAACTTCATCGGCGGATATTCCGCTTTAGTTCAAAAAGGTTTTGCCGCCGGGGACTATGCTTTGATTGAAAGCATTCCGGAAGCATTATCTATCACCGACCATGTGTGTTCATCTGTCAATATCGGCTCCACTAAGGCTGGAATTAATATGGATGCAGTTGCAATGATGGGACGCATCATCAGAAGAACTGCTGAAATGACCGCTGACCGCGACTGTATCGGCGCAGCAAAATTAGTTGTTTTTTGCAATGCACCTGAGGACAACCCATTCATGGCAGGTGCTTTCCACGGTATTGGCGAGCCCGATTGTGTCATCAACGTCGGCGTATCTGGCCCGGGTGTGGTTCGTGCTGCTCTTGCCAAATCAGATGGACTGGATTTTAGCGGCGTTGCTGATCTTATTAAGCGCACTGCTTTTAAAATCACCCGTATGGGACAGCTTGTTGCCATGAAAGCATCCGAGCGTCTTGGTGTTCCGTTTGGTATCGTCGACTTATCGCTTGCTCCCACGCCTGCTGTAGGAGATTCAGTTGCACACATTTTAGAGGAAATGGGTCTTGAAAGCTGCGGCGCATACGGAACCACTGCCGCTCTGGCTCTTCTTAACGATGCTGTTAAAAAAGGTGGGGTTATGGCTTCCTCTCATGTTGGCGGACTTTCCGGTGCATTCATTCCAGTAACAGAAGATGCCGGAATGATTGCTGCCGTTCGCTGCGGTTCGCTTTGCCTTGAAAAGCTCGAAGCAATGACGGCTGTCTGTTCTGTAGGACTTGATATGATTAATATTCCCGGAGATACCTCAGCAGAAATTATTGCGGGGATTATTGCTGACGAAGCGGCTATTGGTATGGTAAACACAAAAACAACTGCTGTACGTCTTATTCCTGCTATCGGTAAAAATGTTGGGGACGAGCTTTCGTTTGGCGGTCTGCTAGGTGGTGGTCCGGTTATGAAGGTCAATACATTCAGGAACGACAAATTCATTGCGCGCGGTGGACGAATTCCCGCTCCATTGCAAAGCCTTAAAAACTAAAATTCGCAACATAAGCGCGGCACAGGACAAACTCTTGCCCTGTGCCACTTTTGTCACTTTTATTTGATATGCCTGATTCCACATATTCATTTATTCAGGCAATTGCGAAACTATATAACTATTAATA
>JAQVYP010000256.1 GCA_029004655.1 Oscillospiraceae bacterium
ACGTCAACGAGCGGGGCGTGAACTTCAATAGCAGTAAAGCTATTGACGTAGATGCGATGACAGAAGATATTATTAACGTATTAACAACAGAAACAGTATGAGCGAAAAGATTAAAAAAATAGATTTATCAAAATTGGAGATCACGAACATTGACGGCTCAAAAGTCGAAATTGATCTGTCAAAGGAGTTGGCGCAAGGGATTTATTCAACGACGCAAAAAATCAGTGAATTAAGTTTTGCGATGGACTTGTTTAAAAATCCTGTTGTTGAGCTGACAGATGAAAACAAGGAAATCATCAAGTCGCACGTAGAGAAAGGATTCAAGGCGTTCGTACAAGTGGCAGTAAACAAATTGATTGATGAATGATAATATATTATATTCCTTTACCCGCAGTATTAAAATTCGAAAAGATGAATGTTACAGGTGCAGAGCAGTTGACTATGACGAAATGGAAAATCGATAAAGATTTTCAGGCGGATATAGAGTATGTATTAATTAGCAACAATATACCGTTCACGAGGCGGGGATAAGGCGTAAAGTTTGAAATGGTATGATTGATTGGACATCGGTGATTATTGCAGTATTGACGGGGGGCACTCTCGCGGGGGCTGCCACTTCTATAATGTTCTGGCGGGAAAACAAGAGGATCAAGAAGAGCGAGGCACAAACGTCAGAGGCGTTGGCGAAGAAAGAGGGTGCTTCGGCCATCAAGGAGGATGCTTCGGCGGCGAAAGAGCTGCTGGACGTCCTCCGTGGCACCAAGGAACACATGGAGAGCATGAACCAGTACAACAAGAAAGCCACCACCGCTCTATTAAAGTCATTGGAAGAGAAAGACACGGTCGTGGAGGAGTTGAAAAAGGAAATGCAGGAACTAAAGCTCGAGATAGCCGAGCATAAAAGGAAAATAAAAGGCCTCGAGAACACGTTGAACGAGGAGCGTATCGCCCGCAAGGAGCTCGAGCAATACAAGTGTATCGTGAATGGATGCTCCATGCGACAACCACCATTAAAAAATGAATCGGCATGAAAACAAAACCAAGGGGGTTGCGAAATAATAACCCCGGCAACATACGGATCAACTCTGATAACTTTCAGGGAGAGGTAAAACCATCACAGGATAAGGCTTTCAAGCAATTCAGGACGATGGCGTACGGGTACCGGGCGGTGTTCAGGACGCTGCTCACTTATCGTCAAAAGCACGGGCTAAAGACGATTAGAGCGTGGATAACAAGGTGGGCACCGCCTATCGAGAATAACACGGAAAGCTATATCCGGAACGTGTCTAACGCTGCCAAACTCTCGCCCGATGCTGAAATCGACTTCAATAACAAAGAGTTGATGTGCCGTATCGTGGCTGAAATTAGCCGTGTCGAGAACGGGGTGAATGCTAACATGGCAGAGGTAGAGCAGGGGTATAACTTGTTATGATATGAAAACAAAAACTAAACAACGAGTATGGTTCGTGATCCTGCTGATCGGGCTGATAGCGTTCTTCGCAACCGGTTGCAGGAGCATTGAATATGTTCCTGTAGAATATAAAACAATTGAATATAAAGATCGTTATGTTATAGATAGTATTTATAACAGGGATACGGTACAGATTTTCACACGAGGCGATACGGTGTATAATAATGTAATTAAATGGCGTGAGAGGTTCAAGGTTGACACTCTAACCTATTTTAAGACCGATAGCGTGCCTGTAATTGTTGAGGTGGATAAGTATATTAATCAGCTAACAAAGTGGCAAAGATGGCGTTTAAATGCGTTTAACGTGCTTGTAGCTGGAATGCTTGTTTGGTTGTTATTTTTTTTCAGGAGCAAATTTAGGTTTTAAATAAAAAACCCTTGACATCACGTCAGGGGTTTTCTGTAAAAAAAAAGTAGTTAATTTTGAAAAACTTTAATGTTAATGTTAAGGTTTGGTTTATTAGTTAATCGCAATGCAAAGATAGGAAAAATACATGAATAATACAAATATAAGTTTTATTTATAATATAAAAATTTTGATAGAATGATATTATAACTGTTGGTGGAATATATAATTTGTTGTATATTTGCATAACAAAACAATTAAAAAATAGTAGTTATGAGAACAAGAATTTTAGCAACAGTAAACAGAGAAACAGAAAAGGCTCTTCAAGTAGCAATCACTTATAAGTATTTAAGGAATGGATCAGAAAAAACCTGGAACGCTTGGCTGCCTAAATCACAGGCAACGGTTATTTCGGATAACACTATTGATGTGGCTACTTGGTTGATTTCAAAAATAGATACTGAAATAGCTGAATTCCAAAAAGCATTCAAAATGGGTTCTGTTGATTTTATAGTTTTAATGGGAAAATAATAATAAAAAAAAGTATGATTATGAAGACAAAAAGATTTAATTACAGGTATGATGGTCAAGCGATTAGAAAAGATGAATTTGAAAAGCATGTGCCGGAGAACTGGCAGGACCAATTGGATCAATATGGGTATTATTCGTATGGGTATTATTCAGCAACATTAATAGATTGAGTTATGAAAAAATTAATGAAAAAATTATGGCAATCACCCGACCGCAACTGGTATCTTATACTCGGAGTATGTGGAGGGTATGTATTAGGACACATTATTATAGGTATAATTATTAAAATAGCAACGTTATAAACTACCACCACCATAGGAGGTGGTTTTAAACCTAAGCAGTATG
>JAQVYP010000257.1 GCA_029004655.1 Oscillospiraceae bacterium
GGAGTTTTAAATATACTGTGGAATGCAAAAAATGCGCCAAAGCCGACTGTGGTGCCCAGCACGCATTTCATCAATCCGTTTACACGTTCAAAACGCCAAGCGCTGCAATACACACCGCACAAAAACAACGATACCATGTTCAGCATCACATACGTAACCAATATATACGGCATATTAATAGTTTCAAGTTGCATACCGTCAAGTGTGCCAAGCACAAAGTATATAATCAGCGATGATAAGTTCAGTATTATAATGTCAATTAAAAAGAATAAAATCCCGGATTTTGAGATACTTCCTTTTAGCCGCATGCGATCAAACACCTTTACGTAATTTTTGATAAATTTCAAGGGAGTTTTTTTCAATCTTTTCAAAATATGAAGGTCCTAATTTTTTATTTAGCCTTTGTTTAAACTCATTAATTCTTGGCGGACGTTCATTCACAGAATGTGCATCACTTCCAAGATAACTTATATATCCATCCGATATTAATTTAAGCGATTTACGCTTATCAGATCCGCAAAGAATAGAGTCTGCATTAATTTGAGCCTTTGCATAACCATCGTCAACCAATTTCATCACATCTCGGAATCCAGGAAAAGATACATATCTATCAACATGTGCTAAAATCGGAGTCAGCCCTAAATTTAGGCTAATTGCCTCAATTTCGTCTAGCATTTTTTCGGAAATAGGAGCGTAAGGCATTTCCACCAAAATAAATTCTGTATTCCCTAAAGTTAATTTATTTGTTAATTCGTTTTCAGAAATACCATTAAAGTATTTCACTTCATAACCTAGAAACAGTTCCGGTGTTCCCTCGTTTGCATTTTTCTTTAAATGATTAAATGCCTCTAGCGCATTTTGAGTATACTCATATAAATCACAATAATCTGCATAGAAATGCGGAGTTGCAATAATCGCATCAGCGCCTTGCTCTTTCTGAATAGACATTAGTTTCAATGATTCCTTCATACTCGAAGAGCCATCATCTATTTGCGGTAGTATGTGTGAATGAATATCTAATAACATATTATCATCCTATCCACGCTAATTATCTGTATGTATAGTTGTATCTGTATCTATATCTATATTCACTATGCATTGTTTTTTTGCTTGTCCCATTAATTACAGTACCAAGAATTTTAACGTTTGCAAATTCTATTGAATTCAATGTCTTTCTCATTTGCTCATGTGTAGTTTTGCCACCCTGAGTAACTATTACAATACCATTAGTTTTAGGGGCAAGTGCCAATGCGTCCGAAACAATGTTTATAGGCGGTGTATCTAAAATTATATATTCATATTCTGCTTGAAGTGTGTCAAGCAACATAGACATATTTTCACTGCCTAACAGTTCTGATGGATTCGGTGGTATAGGTCCAGATGTCAAAACATCAAGATTAGCGTTTACTTCGATAATGGCCTCTTTTGCTGTGCAAAAACCAACCAACACAGAGCTTAATCCCTTTGTATTGGCAACCTTTAATTTTTTATATATCGTTGGTTTACGCAAATCAGCATCAACAATAAGTACTTTACAGCCTAATTGAGAAAAAGCGATTGCGATATTAACAGCAGAAGTTGACTTTCCTTCGCCTGAAACAGAGCTTGAAATTGTTATACATTTTCTCTTGCTTTGTGTCATCATAAACATAAGATTTGTTCGTATTGATTTATATGCTTCTACAATTGCAAATGGTACTTGCTTATTTATTCCCTGTTCAACAGCAGCACTTTCATATGAATTAACTGTTTTAGGCATTTTTGCGCCCTCCTTTTGCCTTTTTGAAATTTTCAAAATCAGGAACTGTTCCGAGAACAGGAACATCATAATGCTGAACAAAATCTTCTTCGCCCTTGATTGTCTGATCCAGCATCTCTAAAATAATTATTAAAATAATTATAAAAGCCGCACCCAATATTCCTGCAACAGCAACGTTTATATTGGTTCTAGGTGAGATAATAGAAACACTATCAGCACTTTCAACAACAATAGCGCTTGCCTTTGGAATAATCGACTTTAGGTATTGAGGAGCTAGTTCAGCAAACTTATTTGCAATAATCTTGGCATGTTCACTGTTTGTGCATACTACACTTATATCAATGAACAAAGTGCCTTCACGGTTTTTAACCGTTATCATATTCATAAGTTGATTTCTGCTATATTGCAGACCGGTTTCATCAAGTACCATTTCATAAATTTGGGGGGATTTTAATGCACCAACATATGTATTAATTAGGGTCATTGATACTGAAACCGTACCGGTCGTGATGCTTTCATTATTGTTAAAAACCGTGTCCGTACTGCTTGCAACCAAAGAAGTTTTTGTTGAATAAACTGGAGTAGCGAAAAACATGCAATATACAAGTGCAATAGAAGCACAAAGTGCTATAGTCCCTAGAACAAGCCAAATTTTTTTCCAAATCATTTTTGCAATATCTATCAACATTAAATCGCGCATTTTATTTGCTCCTTTAACTGAATAATAATAGTCTAGTTTGTAAACTATTATACTGCACAGTAATAACAATAACAAGTAATTTTTATATATCCATTACTTTATTGTTTGAC
>JAQVYP010000258.1 GCA_029004655.1 Oscillospiraceae bacterium
GCAGTAATTATGTAATAAAAACGGCAGGCGGGTAACAGCTATGGTAGTTTTCCCGGAACCTGCCACGCCTTTTAATAAGGTATGTCCATTCGGTTTGGCATGAATAATTCGCTTTTGTTCCTGGTTTAGCTGCAATGTGTTCACCTCCGGTATATATGTCTAGAGAGGTTAAGCATTTAGTTTTATAAATTTTGTGAAGTTCAAGCTTTTTAGGAAAAGCCCAATAAACATAATGAGATACTTAACCATCAAATCATTAATTCATTTGCTTTGTAAGTCAATTATTAATAGATTAAGTGAATTAGCTGTAAAAACTTTTTGCCCTAACAATCGTAGCTCTTTTACAATATTTGTATCATCCTCAAAAAAAATTAACTGTTTTGAGGTGCAACCAAAAATTTTGCATATTTCCCCAATGTCTTCGCTGACTTTTCGCTTTTTGCTGAATATTATTGAAATAAATTCATTTTCGAGTCTATGGTGTGTTAATAAATTACTGACACGGTCTTTATCGGCACTTGTCCACAGAGCACAATGTTTTGCATCTTTTGATTGCAATAAATAAATTGCGTTTTTGTTAGAGTGAGTGCAATGGATATTGTCCAAAAAGTATCTTTGTTTAAATTTTACTATCTGACTTTTTTGAAACTCTGTCAATTTTGCATAATTATTAAAAACTACCTTTCTTGTAATTCGTGTATATGAAGTAAGTGGCAACATATCAAATTGAGCAAGTGCATAGTTGTATGAGTCATTATTTAATTCATCCGTCATAATAAGTGTATTGTCCAAATCAAAAACATATCTATCATTCATTATTAAAACAATTCTAATTGTGTTGGGGCAGTATCAGGATTTTTTACTAAATTAGAGTTTATTATTGTCTTGATAAACTCTATAGAGTTTTGCTGCAATATATTAACATGGCTATGCTTTAATGCTATAAGATCATTATTTAACCCAAATTGCTTGTCATTAATATCTGTTGCTTCGTTGAACATAGCATATTTTTCTATTCCATAACTATTAGCAGCTTCTATTGCATGACGAGAACCACTATCACCTTCACCTTTTCTATAGCTTGCAATTAAAACAACGGCTTTGGAAAACATAGCCTGTAATCTATCTCTTTTAATATAACGACCAATAGCTTCTTGCCTGTTAGTTGATTCTTTATAATATTCGGTTAATAACAATCCCCCCTTGGATACTATGTCTTTTGCAAGATTTATATTTACTGCTGGGGATATTTTATTAATTTGAGTTGGCAAAATTGCTATAGTTTTTTTATTTGTATCTACGCAGAACTTATGTGCAATTGAATCACAACCTTTTGCTAAACCACTTACTATTACAAGATCACTATTAACCAGTCGTCTTACCACTTCAATCTCTCTTTTTTCTATTTCGGCTGTAGGGTCTATGAGCCCAATTACAGCAACATTTTTATTTAAATCCTGCAATAAATTTATATCGCCTTTGTAAAACAACAAATATGGCTTGTCGCTATTTTTAACCTTTTGATTTATAGCAGGAAATTCTTCATCAAATGCACAAATGAATCCTTCATCACTACTATCAGTAAATTGTTGCACAACAGTACTAATGATTTTTGTAAATCCATCATTTTCCAAACCAATTTCTTCAATTTTCTCGCGTTCAGAAAATTGTGTCCAAAATTGAGCATTAGTCTTTATAAGCCCACATTCTTTGGCTACCAATACTTTAAGTGCTATATCTGAATACTTCATTAATGCCTCCTTGTGTATGCTATAGCATAGAAAATAACATTTCTTGCTCCTGTATTTAACAATGCCTGAATGCAATCTTCGTCAATGTTAACGCAGTTTGTATATATGTCGTCAATTAGTATAATATTTTGATTGAAGATTTGAGCAGAATTAATTCTACATGTTTCCATAGTTATGCCGGGATAAGGCAAATTACCATCATTTTCACTGACCTGACCAGTTGTTGCCACTCGACCTACTGTTTCTGATAAATGTGTCGTACGCGTATTAGTATGTCTGACAATAAAATTTGAACCATCAATAACGCCAACCATTTGGGAAACTGCGTTGCTTACGGCATCTCTAAAAAACAACTGATTAGGAGTATATGAAACCAGTGCTTTTGCCCTTGGTATGCAAACACATACACAATTTCTCAATTTATTATCTCTCATAATGCCAGGAATATCATCCAATATAATATTTTGGACATCCCGTTTAGCTCGATTTAAAGCAGATATAGCTGTATTATTAAAAGTATTTTTTAATGTGTTGAGAAAATTGGGATTATCTGGTTGACTAAACCCTGTATAATCTCGGTTATGATACCCAATAGTGTCTTTGTTTAAAAATCTATTTCTGCGAATAATAAATTGCTCTGCCATATCTTTCAACTCCTTTATTCTTAGTTTAATGGCAGTTTGTGTATGAATTCTATGTCAAATCCTTCTATTCCTGCATGTAATTCCAATTTTCAGCATTTAGCTTAAATATTGTCGGACTTACACCGTCACTGCCTCTTTCAGCACAAACCCCGGCATGGGATCGTGCATTTTTCA
>JAQVYP010000259.1 GCA_029004655.1 Oscillospiraceae bacterium
AGGAGAAAATCAAATGAAAGATCCATATGAGGTATTAGGAATAAACAAGAATGCTACTGACGACGAAGTTAAAACTGCTTATAGAGAACTTGCCAGAAAGTATCATCCAGACAACTACGCTAATAATCCGCTGTCAGATTTAGCATCAGATAAAATGCGTGAAATAAATGAAGCATATGATCAGGTAATGAACAGCCGTAAGCATAAATCAAGCGGTGGTGCACAAGGCCAAAGCTATGGGGGAGGTTCGTCCAACTTCTCGGATATTCGTTCACTAATCAGTGGTGGACGCCTTGATGATGCACAGGAATTGCTTGACGGTGTGCCAATTGAGCGCAGGGATGCCGAATGGTATTTCCTCAATGGCTCTGTGCTTTATCGCCGCGGTTATTATGATGAGGCATATACAAGCATGGCAACCGCTTGCAGAATGAATCCCGCAGAACCTGAATATCGTGCAGCTTTCAACCAGATGCAAAAAAGCAGAGGTGGTTTTGGTTCAGGATACAGAGGTGCAAATACCGGATATTATAACAACAACGGTACATCAGCTTGTGATTGCTGTTCAAGCATGATTTGCGCCGACTGCTGCTGCGAAATGATGGGCGGAGATTTAATTTCTTGCTGTTAAATTGTTTTTGATACTAATCCCAATTAAAAAGCGGCCAAACATTTGCGAGAATTTTGTTAGTTAGGCAAGGTGGGGACTAAGGCGGGCTATCACCCGCAAGGCACGACACGCAGTCTCGTAACAAAAAACCGCAAATTGGATGATTTTTAGTTGAAATTAGTATGTATAGGGGGAACTGTCAGATTGAAAAATGCAAAGAATATTGCACTCTGCGGTATTGTGTCAGCATTGGCAACAGTGGTTATGATAGCTGCATATTTTCCTTATTTAACATATTCAGTACCTGCCATTGCCGGATGCTTGCTTATATTACTGGTTGCGCTTTGCGGTACAAAATGGGCAGTAGTAGGATATGTTGTTTCAGGGATTCTAGTATTATTTTTTGCAGAGCCGGAAGCAAAACTGCTTTATGTTGGATTTTTCGGATACTATCCCATTATCAAAGAGAAAATCGAGAAACTTAACAAGAGTTGGATGGAATATATTTTAAAACTATTGATTTTTAATGTGGCAATTATTGCAGTATATTTTATTGTAATTAATGTACTGGGAATGCCAATTGAAAATATGGGTGAAACTTTTAAATATGGCACTCTTCTTCTGCTATTAGTGGGTAATGTTGTCTTCCTTGTTTACGATGTTGCATTATCTCGTTTGATCACATTGTACTTTAATAGATTGCATCCCAGAATTAAGAAAATGTTTTAATCCTTTAACCGCTCTGCTTAAATACAGGGCGGTTTTTAGTATGCTAGATTAATTGATAAAGAAATAATGCCTAATTCAAATATATTATCGGATGTGATATACTGTATATATTGAAGCCAAGTGTTTAATAAATATTGATAAGGAGGAATAATATGACACACCTTAAGATTTTTTTGTGCATAGCAATTAATGCGTTATGGGTAATTCCCTTTGTTTTAGAATTAATAATTCATCCCATTCAAGACAGTTTTAGGAGTTATAAGAAAAATAAAGAATGGAAAAAAGAAAATGGATACCATTTGAAAAAACTATGTATCCATTGCAGTTATTGCAAATGGTATTATTATCATCCTTTTTACAAATACGGAAGTTATGGAAATGTATGCGTTTCAAAAATGCCGTCCTATTGCAGAAAGTTTCGAACTCCCTTAAAACCCGATTTATCATTGAGATGTATTTCCCAAATGAATGAGAGTACTGAATATGAAGATTATATTGAAGAAAAATGAAAGTGCTACCAATAAATATGACAGATGTTTTTACATACAAAATATAAATCTTGATTATTTTTAAAAATCGGTTAAAATTATTCTATATATACAATTAATGTAATACTAGATTTAGTATGAGGAAACGAGGTTTCAAATGTCTGAAAGGATAATAATAGTGGGCGGTGGTGCAGCCGGATTGATGGCTGCAGTTACGGCAGCCAGACGCAAACTTGATGTTACAGTCGTCGAACGTATGCCGAAGCCCGGCAGAAAGATAATGATAACCGGCAAGGGTCGCTGTAATGTTACTAATAACACTGATTTAAACGGATTGATTGCCGCTGTCACAAAGAATGGTCGCTTTTTATACTCTGCTTTTTCAAAGTTTTCCGCCGAGGATACTATTTCGTTTTTTGAAAATGCTGGCATTAAGCTGAAAACGGAGAGAGGAAACCGTGTTTTCCCGCAAAGTGACAAGTCATCCGATATTGTTGATGCATTGGTTAACAGCGCAAAAAGAGCCGGAGTAAAATTTGTAACAGGTAGAGTAAAAAGACTATTGGTTAACGACGGAAAAGTCACCGGAGTCGAATGTGATGACGGCAGAATAATTAATTCAGACGCAACGATAATTTCAACAGGCGGAAAATCCTATCCGCTTACTGGCTCGACCGGGGATGGATATGAACTCGCTG
>JAQVYP010000260.1 GCA_029004655.1 Oscillospiraceae bacterium
AGCCGCAGAATGGTATACCATCCTGCGGCTACATTTTTTGAATATTATACTTGAATAATTCGATGATTTTTTATTATTGTTAAAATTATCCTAAAATATGATATGATTAGAAAAGCACTTAAAATAACATCGTTTTGTAGAAATGGAGTTCGAATATGTGGAGATGCAATTGTGGTCGTGAAAACACCGACATTGGAAATTTTTGTATCGCTTGCGGTGCCGCAAAAAATGACGTGATTTCTGCTCAAATCAGTGAAGATGTGCAGTGGTATTACTATAAAGGCAGCGATCGCTGTGGTCCTGTTACAGCAAGCGAGATTGCAGATTTACTGCGCATTGAAGAAATCGACCGAAAAACGCTGGTATGGAAGTCCGGTATGACCGACTGGATTCCGCTTAATCAAACCGCGCTCAACACGTTGGCAACCGACGTTGTGCCGCCGATTCCAATGCAGGCTGTTAGCGATAAATATGCGTGGGCGCTGGCAACGGTTCCTTTTTTGTGCGATTTTTTTCTGTCTCGTCTTAATATAGTAGGCATGTAATAGGAATTAATTGGGCGTTTTTCGTATTAGATATCAAAGAAATTGAAAAAACCGGGAAGAAGCCCGGACACTGGATTTGGCTTGGACTTGTGATTATTCCTGTTTATTTGTTTGTACGAGCGTCCAAAGCCAACCGTAAATATGGCTATGCCATCACGAATATAATACTCCTTTTCTTAAATATTTTTATCGCTGTCGCACTTGCCCTTTAAATATTAGTACATAAAAACACCGGGCAAAAGGGTGGGCTTCATAGAGAAGTTGCAGAAAAACAAGCAAATTCAAAGCTTTTGGACAAATCGATTGAGAGTTTATTATCTGTAAAGCCCTATAATATGAAAGTAGCAGTGAAATGCAATAAAAACATTTCGCTGCTGCTTTTTTTATCAGCAAGACATTGGCAGTATTATCAAAAACAGGAACATCTGACAGATGCTCAACAAAAAGTAGCTGTCAGATGTTCCTGTTTCCATTTTACACATGCGCTCAATATGAAAGATAGGAGCAACATGGAAACAAAGACTTTGATATTCATAATAACCCCCAATCCATTAGAAGCAGGAGCAGTAAAACCATAACTACTTTACTTCAGACAAGACTGTGACGAATGAACTTACCACTTACATAATATCTTAAATTACAAATGAAACTACACGGCGGTATTGCTATGCGATTTATTACAAATGACAACAAAACATATAGTATAAGGCTGGCGCCTTAATAAAATCTATTTTGCTTCATATAGATTCTATTATTAAAAGGAAACATATTGCCCTATTTATTTTCTTTTTTTCCAATTAATAATTAACCATACTAATATAAAAAAGGGCATTGTTTTTAAAATTGCTAGACCCAACACTAAAAGAAATTGAAAAATATACATCAACATTCTCCTTTGAAAATACCCAGAGCCGGGTATAGTAATATGCCCGGCTCTGGGTCATTACCAGCATGCAAATTATAACACATTAATATTGCGACCGCTACCTAACCGTATAATGAGTTAGCAGCTCCAATACCACTCTTTTACTATAAATCAAGCTGGTCAAGGGATATGCTTCCTATCAACATGTCTACTTCTTCCGATGCGAAGGCATCTTCTAACATTTTAATGCCAACATATATATCCAGTTCTTGACTATATACCAATACTCCAATATCGGAATCTGCATTCTTTAACGTCGAAACTGTTATACCCTTCTTTTGGTGTTCTTCCTCTTCAATTAAACTCCAATCCGTGTTTTCGCTATTGATCATTCTTTTATAAATTTCATCGGTCGAATTCTGATCTGAGAATATTTCAACGCTATCACATACAATATTGCCAACAATACTATTGTCACGATAGATAAGGGTTTCGCGTTGTATTTCTTTGTCGCCGTCGCTTGCTGTAGTCAGTTCAACATCTGGAGGTATATTAAGGGTTAGACCAATTATCGCGTTTGCATCATCCGGGGACGGGAAGTTCACGGTTGTGTTATGCCATGTGTTTTTGCTGTTGCAGCCTGCAAGAACGACACATAAAATTAGTAGAAATGCACTCAATTTCTTTTTCAAATAAAATACTCCTTTATGAAAGAATTAAGAAAAGCTGGACACCAAATCAAGGATTTTTATGTTCTTAACTTGGTGTCCAGTTAATTATACCAGTTTGACTGTGCTTTTAACACTGCTTGTCTGACGCTTGCTTATAATTTTTTAAGTATTCTTACAAATGTCAAAGCGTATTATCGTTATACTACTTCACCGAAATTAGTGATGCTTCCGGTAATATCCACCCAATCCCACATTTCAACATCAAAATGATATTCGGCCCCACTGGTTAATCCAGTAAATGTATATCCAAGGCTGGCACCTTAATAATATCTATTTTGTTTCATATAGATTCTTTTTAAAAGAGAACATATCACGCTTATTTATTTTCTTTTTTTCCAATTAATAATTAACCATATTAATATAAAAAAGGGCATTG